>JANQHZ010000433.1 GCA_028282445.1 Candidatus Binatia bacterium
GGCTGACCGGCCGTTCGGTGCGCGGTCGGTCGGTGGCTGTTGCAATCGCGCCGCGCCGCCCTGCATATTGCCGCGATGGACCTCGACTTTACCCCCGCAGAGGAACGCTTCCGAGAGGAAGCGCGCGCCTGGCTCGAGGCCAACAAGCCGACGGAGGAGCAGCGCGGGGAAGACCCTCGCGAGCGTCGCGACTTCGACAAGGCTTGGCAGCGCAAGATGTTCGACGACGGTTGGGCCGGGATCAACTGGCCGGTGGAGTTCGGCGGTCGCGGCGCTTCCCTGATGGAGCAAGTCATCTGGTACGAGGAGTTCGCGCGTGCCGAGGCGCCCGAGCCGACCACACTCTTTGTCGGGCTCAAACACGGCGGCCCGACCTTGATGGCGTGCGGTACCGAAGAGCAAAAGGCTTTCCACCTCCCCAAGATCCTGCGCGGCGAGGTTCTCTGGTGCCAGGGCTTTTCCGAGCCCGGCGCCGGGTCCGATCTGGCCGGACTGCAAACCAAGGCGGTCATCGACGGCGACGATCTGGTGGTCAGCGGACAGAAGATCTGGACCAGCTTTGGCAACATTGCCGACTACCAGGAGTTGCTCGTTCGCACCGATCCCGACGCTCCCAAGCACAAGGGGATCTCATGGGTCATCTGTCCGATGGGGCTCCCCGGAATGGATGTCCGGCCGATTCGGACGATCGCCGGGCACGAAGAGTTCTGCGAGGTCTTCTACGACGAGGTCCGCATCCCGCGCGCCAATATCGTTGGCCCGATCAACCAAGGCTGGAAAGTGGCGATGTCGACCTTGAGTTTCGAACGCGGCACGGCGTTTCTGGCCGAGCAGGTTCGTCTCGCTCGTGTCGTCGATGAGCTCGTCGAGCTGGCGCGGACGACGCCGCTTGCCAACGCATCGCAGCGTCAGGTCGCCCTCGAAGACGATGAGGTCGCGCGGCGGCTGGCGCGCTTCCGCGCCGAGGTCGAAGCGCTGCGGGCGATGACCTACCGCAGCGTGAGTCGCACTGCCCGGACGGGTATGCCGAGCGCCGAGGCGTCGTTGATTCGGCTCTTTTTCTCGGAGCTTCAGCAGAGGGTGTACGCGCTCGCCATGGAGATTCTCGGACCGTCGGCGATGGACCTGGAAGCCGAGGGCGAATCGGCAAAGGGGTCGTGGATCTTCCATTACCTGCTCGCCTACTCGTCGACGATCGCGGCGGGGACGAAGGAGATCCAGCGCAACATCATCGGCGAGCGGATCTTGGGTCTGCCGCGATGATCGTCGACGGATATTCGCGGGTATTCGACAGCTGCGGCGCCGCCAACGGTTGAGAGCCGAATATGGATTTGATGCAGAGTCCGGACCAGGAGGCGATTCAGGAGACGGTTCGCTCGTTCCTGGCCAAAGAGCTCCCGCCGGAGAAGTTGCGTGCTGCGTTCGATGACGGTGTCGACCTCGGCCTTGGCGAAGTCTGGAAGCGCGCCGGTGAGCTCGGTTTCTTCGGGTTGGGTCTGTCGGAGGAAGAGGGCGGTTCGGGCTTCGCGCTGAGCGAAGAGATGGTTCTGTTTACCGAGCTCGGCCGGACGTTGGCTCCTGGACCGTGGCTCGGTTCGGTGCTCGCAGCACACGCCCTCTCGGACGAGTCGGTGCGGCAAGGGGTGGTCAGTGGCTCGATACCCTGCGCATGGGTCGACCTGTCGCGGGGCGACAGCGCGACGGTCGAGAGCGGGCGGGTGGTCGGCGAGCTTCCGCCGGTGGCGGACCTGGCGGTGGCGGAGGCGCTGCTCATCGCTTGCGGAGACTCTTGGTACTACACTGAGCGCGGCGACGACGGCTGGGACGCCGAGGCGATTCGATCGCTCGATCCGACACGGCCTCTCTATCGCGTCGTGCTCGCTGATCGCGCTCTGCGCGAGATTGCCGTTGGCGAGGCCGGGGCGCAGCTGCGTCGCGCGGCGACGATTCTCAGCTGTGCGGAGGCGGTCGGCGGTATCGAACGCACTCTCGAGATGTCGGTCGAGTACTGCAAGGTGCGGACGCAATTCGACCGGCCGATCGGATCCTTTCAGGCAGTCAAGCACCGTTGCGCCGATATGGCGGTGCGTGCCGAGGTGGCGCGGTCGGCTACGATCTATGCGACCGTCTGCGTTCGCGACGAGCTGGAGGATGCCGACTTGCAGGTCTCGGTCGCCAAGCTGCTGTGCAGTGAGGGTTATCTGCGCAACGGCGCGGACAACATCCAGAACCACGGCGGTATGGGGTTCACGTGGGAGTGCGACGCGCACCTGTACCTCAAGCGCGCGCACGGTTTCGAGTACGCTCTGGGGACACGCAACGCCCAGCTCGATGCAGTGGTCGAGGGACTGCGCAACGGCTGAAGCCCGGTGTTCCGAAACGGAACGCTCACGGCGCGTCCGCTCAGCCGGCCCCGCGCGGGGTCAGGCGTATCACCGGGATGTTTCGCTCCGTGCGTGCCTGGTAGTCGTCGTAGTCCGGGTACACCGCGCACAGCTTTGGCCACAAGGCCGCCTTCTCGTCGTCGCTGACCCGCGTCGCAGTCATCGGCCGGCGCTCCCGCCCGATCTCGATTTCGCATTCGGGGGTGGCTTCGAGGTTCAGGTACCAGGCGGGGTGGTGCGACATGCC
>JANQHZ010000476.1 GCA_028282445.1 Candidatus Binatia bacterium
TCGGATCGGCACCCCGAAGGCGGTTCGATCATTGGCATAGTCGACCATGACCTTGAGACAGCGCTCGGCGATCCCGAGCGACATCGCGGCGAGGGTCAGCCGCTCGATCTCGAGGTTGCGCATCATGTGTATCGTGCTCTCGCCCTCGCCTCCAATCAGGTGCCCGGCCGGCACCTGACAGTCGTCGAATACCAGCTCGGCGGTCATTGACGCGCGCATCCCGAGCTTTTCCTTCAGCCGCTGCCCGAGCGCGAAGCCGGGCATTCCCTTCTCGACGATGAAGGTCGAAATCGAGCGCTCTCCGGTCGACGCGTACACCAGAAAGACGTTGCCGAGAGTCGAGTCGTCGATGGCGCCGTTGGTGATGAAGGTCTTGCGGCCGTTGATGACGTAGTGATCGCCGTCGCGTCGGGCGGTCGTCTGCATCCCCAGCACATCGGTGCCGGCAGCCGGCTCGGTCATGCACATGCCGCCGATCCATTCGCCGGAGATCACTTTCGGGAGGATCCCGCGTCGCTGCTCCTGTGAAGCGTTGTGGTAGAAGTTGTTGACGAACAGAAAGGTGTGGGCCAGGTAGGCCAGCGCGAAGGCGGGGTCGGCGGTCGACAGCGCCTCGCAGACGATGACCGAGGCGGTCGCGTCGAGCCCCGTACCGCCGTCATCCGGCGCCACTGTCAGCCCGAGCAAGCCGAGCTCGGCGGCGCGCAGGAAGAGGGCGTGGTTGAACTTCTCCTCCTTGTTGAAGTCGGCAGCCTGCGGCTCAACCTCGTCGCGCACGAAGTCGCGCATGGTGGCCGCCAGCATGCGGTGTTCCTCGGTCGGGCCGAAGAGATCGATCGTTCGCCAGTCTTCCGAAAGGCCGTTTCCCTGCATCGTTCAGTTGCCCCTTGCGTAAGTGCCGTCGCCGGCCGATTCGTCGGGCGAGTGCTCACTGGTCACGGTGTAGCCCGAACCTTCCTGGTAGCTGAGCTTGGAGTGAGGCGGCACCGACTCTACCAACCAGACGTTACCGCCGATGACGGACCCTTTGCCTATGGTCGTATCGCCGCCCAGGATGGTGGCGCCCGAGTAGATGGTGACGTCGTCCTCGAGCGTCGGGTGCCGCTTGCTCTTCTTCAGATCGGCTTTGTTGCCGCTGCGGCGCGGAATGCTCAGTGCGCCCAAGGTCACCCCCTGGTAGATCTTTACATTGTTGCCGATCTCGCAGGTCTCGCCGATGACCACGCCGGTGCCGTGATCGATGAATAGATTGTCGCCGATCCGCGCACCCGGATGGATGTCGATGCCGGCTTCGCTGTGGGCGCATTCGGTGATGATCCTGGGAATCATCGGAATGTTCTCGCGGTAGAGCACGTGTGCGATGCGGTACGCCGTGATCGCCTCGATCGACGGATAGCTGAAGACCACCTCTTCGACACTACGCGCCGCCGGGTCGAATTCGTAAGCGGCGCGCACGTCGCCGTCGAGCTGTTTCCGCAGATCGGGGATCTTGGCGAAGAGTCGCATCACCACGGCTTCCGCCTCTTCGGGCGGCGGCGCTTGCGAGCCGGGGCGGTGGTTGCGTTCGTAGAGGAGGACTCGATTGATCTGCTCGACCAGGATCTCCTTGGCCGGGTACAAGTGCTCTGCGATGGTGTGCCGAAGATTGGCTCGGGACAGCGTGCGCGTGCTGTAGAAGCCGAGGTAGATCGCCGGCTTCATGTGCTGATACGCCTCGATGACGGCGCGCCGATTGGGCAGCGCGGCGCTGTCGAGATTGTTGATCGCTTTGTCGTCCTGGTAGCTGGCGGCGATGTCGTCGATGCTGGCTTCGAGCGCATCGGTCGCCAGAAGGTCGCGGGGCTGCCTGGACCGGTTCATCCCGGCATTATGCGCCGCGTCTCGGAAGGCGACAAGCTGTCATCGAATTGAACCTCCCCCTTTGAAAAAGGGGGAATGAGGGGGATTTGTCGGAAGGGATTTGTCTCAAAATCCCCCCGAGCCCCCTTTTTCAAAGGGGGGCGATTCCCGGATAACGGGGGATCGGTTGGGTTGGTGCACCTGGCCCGGCTCGTGCCTCAGGCTTTCAACGAAGTGCGATTTGAAGTATGACGAGCCCATCAATGGACGACGGACCTAGTAGTCTGGCGACGTTTCGAGCCATCTTCCCCTCCCGCAACTGACGGGTGGAGCCGGCTGGATCGTCGCTGCGCGATGGAAACAGCCGATGGAATCTCTCAACAGGCTCATTGGGCCCGACGTGGGGGCCTTGCTCGAGGAGCGGCGTTACGACCAGCTGCGCAGCGCTCTGATCGAGATTGAACCGGCCGACGTCGCGGACCTCATCGCAGTCCTCGACGACGAACAAGCGGCGGTGACATTTCGCCTTTTGCCACGCGACCTTGCGGCCGATGTCTTCACCTATTTCGATGCCGAGCAGCAGGAGGCGCTGATCGGCCGGATCGGTACCGAACGGGTGGCGATTCTGATCAACGAGATGGAGCCGGACGACCGTACGGCTCTGCTCGAGGAGTTGCCGGCGCAGGTCACCAACCGGCTGATCGCGTTGTTGACGCCGGCCGAACGCAGCATCACCCAGACCATCCTCAACTATCCGGAGGAGAGCATCGGTCGCTTGATGACGCCGGACTATGTTCGAGTCCGTCGCAATCAGACGATCGCCGAGGCGATGCACCATATCCGCCGGTGGGGGCGCGATGCGGAGACGGTCAACGTCATCTACGTCGTCGACGACGACGGCATGCTGATCGACGACTTGAAGATCCGGCAGTTTCTGTTGGCGGATCCGGATCAGACGGTCGATTCGATCATGGACGAGAGCTTCGTCGCGTTGCGGGCGACCGACGATCGCGAGGAGGCGGTGCGCCAGATCGAACGCTACGACCGGGTCGCGCTGCCGGTGGTCGACTCGCGCGGTATCCTGGTTGGCATCGTCACCGCCGACGACGTCGCCGACGTCGCCGAGGAAGAGGCGACCGAGGACATCCAGAAGATGGGCGGCATGGAGGCGTTGCACGCGCCCTACCTCGAGAGCGCCTTCTCCTCGATGGTGCGCAAGCGCGCCGGGTGGCTGTCGGTGCTCTTCGTCGGCCAGATGCTGACCGCGACGGCGATGGGGATCTTCGAAGGCGAGATCGAGAAGGCGGTGGTGCTCGCGCTCTTTCTGCCGCTGATCATTTCGAGCGGCGGCAACGCCGGCTCGCAAGCCACGTCGCTGGTGATTCGAGCGATGGCGGTCGGTGAGGTCGAGCCGCGCGACTGGGGACAGGTGCTGCGCAGGGAGTTGGCGGCGGGCTTGAGTCTCGGCCTGCTGCTCGGAGCGATCGGTCTCCTGCGTGTCGTGCTGTGGCCGGGCAGCGCCGAGGCCTACGGCAGTCACTACTTCCTGCTGGCGTTGACTCTTGCCGTCAGCACGCTCGGTGTCGTGACCTTCGGTACCTTTGCCGGCTCGATGTTGCCCTTCCTGCTGCGGCGTGTGGGGCTCGACCCGGCCGCGGCCTCGGCGCCGTTCGTCGCGACCTTGGTCGATGTGACCGGGGTGTTGATCTACTTTACCACTGCCGCCTTTCTCTTGCGCGGCACGATGCTGTAGCGCGCGGCGGCTATTCCTCGGCGCGCCAGGTGAGGTCGATGCGCGCCACGATGCTGGCAGTGATCAGGACGATGGCCGCCGACCACACGATGTCGCTCAGCCAGTGCATGTTGGCGACCATGCGGCCGTAGCCGATGTAGCTCCCCCACGCGAGCCCGGCCACGAGAAACGCGCGCGCGACGGCGGGTCGTGCGCGGCGCAGGACGAAGAACGGCGTCGCCAGCAGGTATCCGAAGCCGGCGGCGCTCGACGGGAATGACTTGCACCCGCACGGCGCGTCGCCGAAGGGGACGTGGTAGACCTGTTCGCCGCCGAATTCGACCACCTCGCTCGGGCGCGGCCGGTCGCGTTCGATCTTGAGGTTCATGATGAACCCGAGCACGGCGATCAGCAGGGTGACGACAAATACCCCGCCGCATCTCGACACCAGCGGGAAGCTGCGTCGCAGCGGCGGGATCGCCAGCCAGGCGAGAAACGCTACGGCGAGCGCGAAGGAGAACGAGGACAGGGTGTTGGTGTATCCGCGGATCTCGCCCCGAGTCGGATCGAAGACCGCGTGCGCGAGCTTCATGTCGACCTCGGCGAAGACGCAGATCAACGAGATGACGACGGTTACCGCGAGAATCGTACCCAAGTCGGTCCAGAGTCCGGTCGGAGCTGTCGTGCCTCGCACGCTCATCGCTGCGTTCCGGCGATTCGCTTCAGACTGCCCACTTGAGGGCCCGCTCGAACAATTGAACCGTCGTCGCGTGCAGGAGGTCGCCGATCTCGGGCGGGGCCTTTCCCGCGCATGCGCGAGCGTGCGTCCCCTCGAGGATGATGCCGAGCCGGTAGCAGGCGAGGACGGAGTACCAGTCGACCGCCGACAGGTCGCGGTCCGATTGCGAACGATAGCGTTCGACCAGCTCGGAGGCTTTCGGAAAGCCCTGCCAAGGAGTGACGCCGACGGTCGCGGCGGCGTCCCCGTCGTCGTCGGCCCAGGTGGCGACGAGCTGGCCGAGATCGAGGAGCGGGTCGCCGATCGTCGATAGCTCCCAGTCGACGATCGCCGCGAGCTCCGGGCCGGTGTTGGAGAACATGACGTTGGCCAGGTGGTAGTCGCCGTGCAGAATGCCGGGTTTCCATGCGCTCGGCCGGTTGTCGTCAAGCCAACGAGCGATCTTGTCGACTCCGGGAATGTCCGGACCCGGATAGCCTGCGAAGTCGTTGTAGCTTTCGAGTTGCGATTGCCAGCGCTCGACCTGGCGCTCGAGAAAACCCTCGGGCTTGCCGTAGTCGTCGAGCCCGACCGCGAGATGGTCGACGCGCCCGAGCTTGGCGATGCCCTCGACCATCTCGAAGCCCATTGCCCGCCGCACCGCCGGATCCGAAGCGTGAAGCTCGGGCAATCCCGTGGTTGGGTTGAATCCGTCGATCGGCTCCATCAGGTAGAACGACACGCCGATCACGTCTTCTTCGGGGCAGGCGGCGATGAGTCTCGGATGCGGCACCTCGCTGCCGGCGATGGCGCCCAGTACGCGTGCCTCGCGCCGCATGATCTTGTTGCTGTTGTGGCGCGGATGAGCCGGCGGGCGGCGGAGGACGAACGGCCGGCCGGCTCGCTCGAAGTAGATCAGGATATTCTGCGTACCGCCGCCCAGCATACGAGCGTTTTGCGGCACACCGGACCCCAGGTCGCGCTCGTCCATCCAGCGCAGGACGGCGTCGAAGTCGACCAATGCCGGGTCGACTACCGGCTCGGCGCTCATCTGTTCTCCCTCGTCATGGCAGGCCGCCGTCGACCCGCAAGGTCGCCCCCGAGGTGAAGCTGGAGGCATCGCTCGCCAGGTAGATCGCCGCGCCGACGATCTCGTCCGGATCGCCGGCTCGTCCGAGAGCGAAGGCCCGCTTGGCGTGCTCGGTGAACCCCTCGGAGTGCGACCACGCCTTTGAGATATCGGTATGGAAGGGGCCTGCCATGATGCAGTTGACCCGGACCTTCGGGCCGAACTCATGCGCCATCGCGACGGTCAGGGTGTTGAGCCCGGCCTTCGCCGCGGCGTACGGCGCGATGTCCGGGGTCGGCCGGATCGAGCCGGTGCTGCTGACGTTGATGACCGAGCCGCCGGCGCCCGCGACCATCCTGGTGGCGACCTGGGCGGTCAATCGAAACGGTCCCTTGAGGTTGACCGCGAAGACCTTGTCGTAGAGCTCCTCGCTGGTTGCGAGGGAAGATTCGGCGACCGGGGACAGACCCGCATTGTTGACCAGAATGTCGATAGGGCCGAGCTGGTCGTACACCTCGTCGACCAGGCGATCGATGTCGCTCCAGCGGCCGACGTGGCAGGCGTGGCTGGTCGCACGCCGACCGCGACTGCGGACTTCTTCCGCGGCGGCTTGGCAAGCTTCGAGCTTGCGGCTGGCGATTGCGATGTCGGCGCCGCACTCCGCGAAGCCCAGCGCCATCGCCCGCCCCAATCCACGGCTTCCGCCCGTGATCAATGCGACTTTGCCGCTGAGATCGAATCGATGGTCGGTCATCT
>JANQHZ010000542.1 GCA_028282445.1 Candidatus Binatia bacterium
ACCCTTGCCCTTGAAAATGATCTTGGCCCTGTCGACCGAAGCCTTCATCGTCGCCACCAGGAAGCCGTCGCCGTTGGTCGCCTTGTTCTTGTACTTGTAACCCTTGTCGGAAATCGGCTTCCAGCAAGGCTTCCCGTCGCAAGTCCCACCGGGCTCGAGCGAGCGCTCCTGCGCGAGAGCTCCATCGTCGTACACGCAAAGGGCATAGCTCGTACCGAACGTCGGATCACCAAAGTCCGACTGGCTGCTCACGCTTCCCCTGATCCACTTCCAGACCAGCTTATTCCTGCTGCTCGACTTCGTATTTCTCTTGAGCAGGAAGACTCCCTTCTGGGCGGCAGCACACGAGCCCGGCGCCGCCGGACACGTTGCCAGCACCAGGGGAGTCGGCGTCGCGGTTGCGGTAGGCGTCGTCGTCGGCACAGGCGTCGGGGTGTTGGTCGGCACTGTCGGTGTCGGCGTGTCGGTCGCGGTCGACGTCACCGTTGGGGTTGGCGTATCCGTCGACGTAGGCGTATCGGTCGGAGTCGAAGTATGCGTCGGGGTGTCGGTCGGAACCGGAGTTGGCGGACCGGGCACAATCGTGCCGGAAAGCGTCCACGAACCCAATCCGGAGACGCGCTTGACCACCAAGTACGCCGTTTCGGAGGTGCTCGCCGTGTAGCTCAACCCCTGAGAGGTAGTGGGCCCCACAGTCGTATTAGAATCGAGGATGATCGGGTTCCCCTTCGCATCGGGGGTGCCCGAGTAAAGGTAGAGGTCGTAGTCCGCTGTCACAGAGCTGAGGTTGAGGGTGACCACCGTGCCGGGAACCAGCTCGATGTTGCGGGCCCATGCACGGCGAGCATTGACACTCCCGAGCGAGGATGCCGTCACCAGCACGGAACCCGAAGGCAGCTCAATGGACACCGCCTCAATGGCTGCGTCCGGGTTCAGCATTCCGTACCCCTCGAACCGGTCCTTCGGAGACGCGGCCCGGCCCAGGGTCGGATTGCTGCCACTGCTGACCTCGCGATTGGTATTCGACTCGGTCGCCGTCGCACAGAGCAGTGCTTTCACCAACAAAGGCTGGGCGGAGCCGCTGAAGGTCCAGGTCACGCCCGACTGCTGCATCGCATCAATCACGAGTGCGGCCGCTCCGGCAACGAATGGCGCCGCCATCGAGGTGCCCTTCTTGCTGCTGTAGTCATCCGCGACGCCGTCGTCGAACGACGTCGAGCCGTCGCTGTCGTTAGAGTCAACGGAAAGAATGTGCGAGTAGAAATCGGACCCGCCGGGCGCCATCAGATCGGGTTTGTGGTCTTCGTCCGACCCGGGGCTCAGGAACCCCGAGTTTGAATACTCCGTCAGCTGGTTCTGGTCGTTGCTGGAAACCACGGTGATCACCTTCGCGGCACGGGCAGGGTCGTCGATGAGGTTCGAATTCGCAGTGCCCGGTCCATCGTTCCCGGCCGCCACTACGACCACGATCCCGTTGTCGACCGCCGTGTTGACCTTCCCGCGCGTCAGTGGGTCGATGCCCGGGTCACCCACGATCCCGAGGCTGAGGTTAGCCACTTTGAGATTGTTGGCGATGCGATCGGTAACCAGGTCATCGAGGCCCGCGCCGGTGAGTATGTTGGTTCCGTTGCCGTTGTTTCGAAAGACCTTGATTCCGCCGACCCGGCAAGTCGGACATACGCCACTCAGCGCGTTGAACCCGTCGGTCGCAGCCGGGAAGTTCGTCACCGTATTTTCGCTCCGCATCTGGGTGATCGAACCATTCTGCAAGACAGCCGCCGTATAGTGGTTGCTCGTCGATGCCGTGAAAGAGTACGAATTGGTGAGCGGCGAGCTGCCCGTAACCGTCGAAGTCCCCGGCTCTTGGCTGAAGGCTCCGCTGGTTCCGTTGGCGCGGTTCCCGAAGAGGATGCTCGTAGAGCCACCGCCTTCCCACACGGTCCGCTGCGTGAACGTAGAGCTCGCGTTGGGCAAGCGAATGGGGAACGGAGCAAGTGAACCGTTTGCGACCAGGCTGTAATCCCCGGAGTCCGTAAAGGACAGGGTACCCGGACCAGTCCCGAAGGTCGCTCCCGAACCAACCGCGATTCCTGCCACATGGGATCCATGCTGGACCTCGTCGCGAGGGCTCGGTTCGTTGTTCGGAGTCACATCGTTCCAGTACGCAACCCGGCCGGAAAAATCCGGATGGCTATCGTCGATCCCGGTATCGACTATAGCGATCGTGATGTTGCTGTCGCCGTCGAAGTCCGAAGAACCGATGAAGTTGCTCCAGACAGGACGGACACGCCCGCTCCGGGTCGCCCGGTCGAGAAACGGCTTCACCTCGACGGCTTCCGAAACCAGAAGCAGCCCTTCACCGAGTGCGGCCGGCAGCGACGCCACCGCTGATCGCTGAATCGTTCCGGTCCAGCCGTAGCTGACGCTTCGGTACATGTGGGTGATCTCGCCGCCGGCGGCAACAAAGGCATCGATCTGCGCCTGCGTGACGGGTCGGTCGAACACCAACTCGACGGCAACCCGCTCATCGAGTTCTTCCTGAATCGCCCTCGCCCCCTCAGGCGAAGAAGTCCTCGCCCGGGCCATGATGTCGGACAACTCGGATTCAATCCGATCGTCGATGCCGTTCTGGTCGGCGTCGAGACCCGAAACGTCTGGGATGCTCGGCTCTACATCCGGCACAGGCGGCGGCGTCCAGGTTTGACCTTGCGCAACAACGGACAGCGCAAGCACAGGCGCAACGGAAACGCACCAGGCGCGCAGCGACTTCGTTCCGAGCATTCCGTCCTCCAAATCCCCTCGAGCCTGCGAGAGGTAGCTCAGGATCCCCACGACCCACTTAATCCCCCGGACACAATAGCGCTGTCGGGCAGAGTTACACCAGCTCTTATCTGCATGCCGGCAATAAGAGGGACACTCATCGGGAGGCCACCACCACCGGACAATCGGGGACACCCGATTTCGCCAAGATTCTCACATCAATACCGACACTTGGAGCTCAGAATTACGGCCTGCCCGGCCCGCCCCCCTTTCCCCACTCGACCAATTTCGCCAACAAGTCCTCTCGAGCGCCACCCTATCGTGGTGAGCGCGGCGGCCGACCGACCGCAAACGCCGTCGCCCGCACCTTCGCGCTGCTCTAAGGTCGCGCCGGCGTCGACCTCTTCCGTCTCTCCGAACGGTGGGCGGTACTTCCTCCGAGTCAGGAATTCCCTAGCGCCCGGATTGCGGCCATCTGGCTGTGCGACTCTTTCATGTAGTGGGCTGTGATCGGTTCCTTACGCCTGGCTAGACGGTAGTCGCCCTTGCCAGGTTGACCACACGGCCACTGATTGACTAGCTGGCATATGGCCAAATCGCCCCTTCAGGAAGCTGAGCAAAGAATCGAGATATTCAGGTCGGAGAGTCTGAAAGCACTAGATCTATCGGGTCTAGACCTCATAGCCCTACCTCAATCGCTTTTCGCCCTCCGACAACATCCAGAACCTTGGACCCTTGATCTCGACGGCAACCAACTCGTCGCACTACCCCAAGAGATCGGACAACTCACCGCGCTTACCAAGCTGAACCTCAACCGCAACCAACTCGCCGCACTACCCGAAGAAATCGGACAACTCACCGCACTGACCTCGCTGGACCTCGACGGCAACCAACTCGCCGCACTACCCGAAGAGATCGGACAACTCACTGCACTGACCTCGCTGTCCCTCGACCGCAACCAACTCGCCGCACTACCCGAAGAGATTGGACAACTCACCGCGCTGACCTCGCTGTCCCTCAACGGCAACCAACTCGTCGCACTACCCGAAGAGATCGGACAACTCACCGCGCT
>JANQHZ010000554.1 GCA_028282445.1 Candidatus Binatia bacterium
CGCGGTCCAGGGAGGGCTGCGCACCCAACGGCTCCTCTCCGAGATGATCATGATGATGAGGCGCGCACCGCAGCCGATCATCGCCTGCGTCCAAGGAGCAGCCTGCGGGGGAGGATTGGCCCTCGCGCTCGGTTCGGACGTACGCATCGCCGGCCGTTCCGCACGGATGAACGCGGCCTTCATCCGGATCGGTCTATCGGCGTGTGACGTTGGTGTCAGCTACTTCCTGCCGCGCATGGTCGGCGCCTCGGTCGCGGCGGAGCTCTTGCTGACCGGCAACTTCATCGGCGCCGATCGCGCCGAACGACTCGGTCTGGTGTCGCGCATCGTCGACGACGACGAGCTCGAGTCGGCTGCCGAGCAACTCGCCGGAGAGATGCTGCGCAACACGCCGCTCGCGCTCAAGCTGACCAAGGAGTGCCTCAACGCCAGCCTGGATGCCGGCAGCCTCGACGCCGTCGTCGCCATGGAAGACCGCAATCAGATCCTGTGTACGATGACCAAGGACTTTCGCGAGGGGATCGACGCCTTCCTCGAAAAGCGGGACCCCCAATACCAAGATCGATGAACAGAGGGATCGCTCGCTACCTGCCGGAGCGCACGCCGGGGAAATCTTCGTAGCTGAGTGAAAGCAAGGCGGGTCTTGCCGACCCTCTCGAACCTATCGGAGAGCGCAAGTACGCTGAGGCAATTTTCGGAACAGCCGAATGAAACGAGAATCTTGGTTCGACTACCTCAACCGCCCTATCGACGCGGCGTCGCTCGGCGTCTACCGCATCGTATTCGGCCTGATGATCGCGATCGACGCATACCGCTATCTCAGCGGCGGTTGGGTCGAGGAGTACTTCGTCCGGCCGACGGTGCACTTCACTTACCTCTACCTCGATTGGGTCCAGCCGCTGCCGCCGCCCTGGATCTATTGGCACTTCTACTTTATCGCGGCAATGGGCATCCTGATCGGCCTCGGGCTGTTCTACCGCTTCGCCATCGTCGGCTTGGCCGTCAGCTACACGTGGTTCTTCCTACTCGAGCAATCGACCTACATGAACCACTATTACCTGATCGCGCTGTTGTCGTGGCTAATGACCTTGATGCCGCTGAACCGCGCCTACTCGCTCGACCGGCTGCGCGGTGCGGTCAGCGCCGCCACCCTCCCGCAGTGGTGCCTGTCACTGCTGCGCTTCCAACTCTTCGTCGTCTACTTCTACGGGGCGATCGCCAAGGTCAATGCCGACTGGCTGCACTGCGAACCGATGTACTCGTCGCTGGTGATGGGCGGCCCCGACGTCCCCGAAATCGCCCACTCCCTGCCCCCGGCCTTTCTCGGCTGCTTCATTGCCTATTCCGGGCTGCTGATCGACGCCGTGGTGCCGATCTTGCTGCTGATCCCGCCGGCGAGAGCTTTCGGATTCGTCCTCGCCGTCGCGTTCCACGCCCTCAACGCGATCTTCCTGAATATCGGGATCTTCTCCTACTTGATGACCGGGGCGATCTCGATCTTCTTCGAACCGAATTGGCCGCGCCGACTGGCACAACGACTGGGAATCGGCAAGACCGAGTCGCCGATGATTCGTCAGGAAGGTCGGAGTCCGGCCGCAGTACTGGCGGTTCTACACCTCTACGTCTTGTTCCAGCTCGTCTTCCCGTTTCGTCACTTGCTGTTTCCGGGCAAGGTCAGCTGGACGGAAGAGGGCCATCGATTCGCTTGGCACATGAAGCTGCGCAAGAAGGACTCCGTCGTACGCATCACTGCGCGCGACCCCGACACCGGACGCGAATGGAACATCGACGTCGGTAACGAGCTTCGCTGGCGCCAGTACAAAAAGCTCCGCACGTTCCCGGACATCATGCTGCAGTACGCGCACCACACGCGCGACCGCCTCGTGCGCGAGGGGATTCGCGACCCGGAGATCCGGGTCGACTGGCAGTGCTCCCTCAACGGAGGGCCGCGGGCACCTCTCATTCCGCCGGATCTCGACCTCGCCAAAATCGAGCGCAGCTGGCGTCACGCCGACTGGATCCTCCCCGCGCCCGAGCGAGAGTACTTCACCGCGACGAAAGGCGAGAAGGAAGACTAAATTCCGGACCGCGGCGAGCCCCGAGTCCCGACGCGGAACGCTAGGAAGGCTTGCTCTCGAGATCCACACCCGGGTCGAAACCGTAGGCGTGCGCCAGAGCCACGATCGGATGAACCGTCTTTCGATCGGCCCCCTGCTCGATGTGCAACGACGCCAGCCGGCAATCGGTGCACGCCAGCGCGCAGGCCTCGCCGCTATCGGTCGACATTCCGTCGAAGGCTTTCTTGCCCCAGCGCAGCGAATCCTCGAAGTTCTCCTTCTGCATGCTCCAGGTGCCGTCGTGCCCGGTGCACTCCTGCACGGCAGTCACCTCGTCGGCAACCAACTTGAGCAGGTCGCGGCCGCGAATGCCGACGTTCTGTGCGCGAATATGACACGGGACGTGGTAACGAATCGGTCCGAACCTACGCTTGAAGTCGCGCTTCAGTCGGCCTTCGCGCGCAATGCGGTAGAGATACTCATCGAGATCGTGGGTCGCTGCGGCAACCGCCGCGGCACGTGGTTCGTCGACGATCTGCGGGTACTCTTCGCGCGTCATCAAGCTGCAGCTCGGCGACGGGATGACGATCCGGTAGCCACGCTCGACATAGGGATGGAGGAGGTCGACATTGTGCCGGATCTTTCCCGCGGCAGCGTCGAGATCGCCGCCGTCGAGGAACGGCATTCCGCAGCATCCCTGTCCGGAGGGCACCACTACCTCGACTCCGCAATGCTCGAGGACCTGCACTGCGGCGCGGCCGACCGAGGGGTCGTTGTAGTCGATCAAGCAGGTCGAGAACAGCACTACCTTGAGCGGAGTCGGCTGCTCGACGCCATCCTTGAGATCCTGCGGTTCCTCGACCGCCGGACGATGACGCTTCCACCAGGCGGGAAACGTCTCGGCGTGATAGGTGGGCATCAGCTTGTCGCGGTGGATACCAACCGTCGCCTCCATCGCCCCGCGCACCGCCGAGTTGCGAAGGGCGGCATTGGCCAGACCCGGCGCTACGCTCGAGCTCTTGCCGATCAACTCGGTGTCCCGCATCAAGCGGGTCTTCCAGGGCGTGCCCTCGCGGCGAACCCGGTGAGCCTTCCAGCGCAAAAGGAGCCGCGGGAAATCCAA
>JANQHZ010000613.1 GCA_028282445.1 Candidatus Binatia bacterium
AGGAAATCGGACGGAATCGTCACCGGACAGCCGTCGAGGGCACTGCGCACGGCTCGCACCAGATCGCTGATCCGAACCGACCCGCTCGACGCCGGCAAACCGCTACAGGCTTCCGCCGTCTCCCAACCTAAGAGAATCCTGGTTCCGATGATCAATTCGGGGATGGCTATTCGACCGTCGCCGTCGCAATCGCCTGCGCACGGCGGCAGAAGCAAGGCATCCAGATTTGCGATCGAGACCGAGCCGTCGGCCACCGGACAATCCTCGAGGCAGATCACTTCCGCCATGGGCGTAGCGATCTCGAGGACCTCGGGATCGGCCGTGAGCAACGAGTCGCCCGCAGGGGCGTCCGGTCGCACGTCGAAGCTGCAGGTCACCAGCACCCCGTCGGGAATGCTCGCCACCGGGAACGGCAGCGTGACATCGAGGACCCCAAGGCGGAGCCGCCCAATTCCGGCCGGCAATTCCGACGCACGGCTCGGACGGCTTGCGATCAGAACTTGCTCTTGCAGAGCGGGGCTCTTCACGCACGCGAGGTCGGGATTGTCGATGGACAAGACCGTTTCGTCGAACAGCACATCGATCACCACGCTACCGGCGCCCCCGGCCGAGCCGCTGAGAGAGAGGGTCACGTCCACTCGAGAGCCGCGCGCCCCTACCCCGCCTTCGATCGTCAGAAGCGGCAACTGTGCCGACGCACCGGCCCCATTGAGCCCAAGCAACCCGACACACGCGAACGCTAACGCGTAGATTCGCCCAGTTGGCACCTCGACACCCTCCCATTGGGATCTACGCCGCGTCAAACCCGCGGCAAGACCGGCAACGACTCGTTCGCCACCGCTTTCTTCGCCCCGGACGCGGTCCTCACGTACCCATTGGCCCACCGATTCCCCGCCGATAGGGACATGCGTACCGCAAGCGCTCGCATTCAGGCGAGATCGAAGCTAGGCGTGAAACCGCATGATTGGGGTTCGGTTATGGGAACGAAGTCCTTGGCACCCGGGTCTTGCCTACGCAGCGGCCATGGTCACCGCGTTGGCAGTTGCGGCCGGGTGCAGCGGCGACTCGGGACCTCCGCCGGAGCGCGATAGGACGCCCGCACCGAGTTCAACCGTCCCCCGTTCGTCTGCGACCGCAACGGTGGTCCCTGATACCGATACTCCGACCCCTGCGAGATCGATCGCCCCCACGGCAAGCCCGACACCGCGATGTTTCTGTGGAGTGTCACCGACGCCACCGCACGAGCCGCTCCTGTGTATCAATAGCCGCCCGGTTCACTGCGAGGATCGCCCCGGCACCACACTCTGCAAGCGGTGCCCCGCTGGCTTAATTCCGGTCTGCGACAGACCGGATCGGACATTTCGCTGCAGGCCGCTTAACCCTACCCCACCATTCCCACTCTGCACGCAAGACTACGACGATCCATCGTGCCCAGATCAAGACTACCTGTGGACGTGCGACGACAGATCCCCACTATGCTGCCGGGAAGGATCGGTGGTGATTCCCCCTCTTTGCAGGCCCCTTGGCGACCCGACCCCTACCCCGCGCCCAACCTGCGCATGTACACAGGACCATCCCCGTTGCGGCGAGGATTTCTCTGCCCTCAGGAGCTGTGACGACGGGAGCGAAGCATGTTGCCACGGGTGTGGCCCGATCACCTTCTGCTCAACCGATGACCCGGCCCCCCTCTTCTAATCGCTCGTCCCAACCTCAGCTGACGTACTATCGTCCCAAATCTCGAATTCATTCTAGGTGTGAACATCTCAAAGCGGTTTGGCCCGCACAAGCATCGTCTGGAGTGCCCGAGAGGGATTCGTCATGTCCGTGGCCGGCGAGCAATAAGGCGAAAAGTTACATCGTAAACCCCGAACCCGACTATCGCCTCGTTGCGCTCGTCGGATCGACGGTCCGAATTGGCACTACTCGGCCATAGCTGGGGCGCCGGCGACACCGAAGTGGCGGCAATGCGGCGAAAGCAGGACCGCGCGTTCGCCGGTTTCGTCCGGAAGGACATCGAGCGCGGCAAACACTTGCGCCCACCCGGTCCTCCGTCCTACCAAGTCGATGGCAAAGCCGGCAGGGGTTCCGTGGTGAATCACCTCTGTAATCGCCCGCCAGGTCTTCTGCCAGAATTTGGTCGATCCCACGTGGTGGGAAACAGCAGTTGCACTCGGCGAGCGAATGCCGTTCAATCCCCAAAATCCGGAAGCGAGAGGTGTCCAGATGAGGACCAGAATTCTACTCGGCGCAGCAGCGGCCATCAGCATTTGTTTCTCGATTTCGACCCTTCCCGCCTCAGGATGGACCAACACCTACGGCTGCTGTACGAACACCGACGGCTGCTCCGAGACGCTGCCGCGCGATTGCCTGAACGGCACCTTCCAGCAAGGCTACGAGTGCGACGCTGCCGGGGCCTGCGTCGAGTCGCCCGAGGTGTGTTGCGAAGATTCGGGCCGGTTGACGCGCGTCTGCGAGCAGATCAACGCGGTCTCCTGCCGCAACGTCGGAGGCACCCCGTTTCCCGACGGCCAGTGCATTGGCGATTCCACCGCTACGACCGCAGCGGCGACGATCGAGGGCCGCTGCATGGTCCCGGACGGAGGCGCTTGCCTGGATGATGCGAACTGTCTGGACAGTCCTTGCATCGGCGGCATCTGCGGCGGGCCGCAATCCAGCGCCGTACCGGCTACGTCGACTACGGGCATCGGGCTGCTGATCGGATTGCTGACGGTCGTCGCCGGCTTCGCCCTGAGCAGGCGGCAGCCGCGCGCTCGCTGATCGACCACCGACCGGCCGGCTTCGACCGGCGGATTCTGACTCACAACGGGGCCTAACCACCGCAAGGACTGTTGAACTGCGAGACGGCAGCGGCCGATCCCCGGTGCGCCGAGGTGCTTGCGGACTTCACCGGCTCTGTGCCTCTCTGCTGCTGTCGTGCAAACGTTCGCTCTCGTCGTCACTTCGATCGCGCTCGGCCTGTTCGGAGCGGTGCGCTGTATCGAAGGCGACCTGTATGTGGGATTCGCAGCGCTGGCGGCGGCCGCGATCGGGATTCGCGTCGCTCCCGGCTTGTGGCCGCTGCAACCGGACACGTCCGGCCGCCTCGGCACGGCCGCGGGCTTTCTACTGGTTGCCGCAGCGCTCGTCTTTTTCCGCTTCTATCGCATAGTGCCTCCTGGGCTCTGGGGAGACGATGCGCTCAACGGCCTGCTCGCTTTCGACGTCCTCGACGGGAGGATCGATTCCCCGTTCGCGCTCGTCTCGCACGCGCACAGCCGGTTTCACGCCCTGACCAACTACGCGATCGCCGCCTCCTTCTCTCTGCTCGGCGCCGATCTGGTCAGCCTGCGCGTCCCGGGCACGATTGCCGGCTGCGTTGCCGGCGTCGCGCTATACGGCATCGCTCGTCGCACCTTCGGTGAAACGACCGCGGTCTTCGCCGGTCTGCTCTTCGCTTCCTCGCCGATGCAGATCATTCATTCCAAGAACCTCACACAGGTGGTGTTGGGTTTGATGTTCCAGTGCGTGGGCATCTACGCCTTGTTGCGCGGAATCGACCAACGCTCGAAAGCATGGCTCGCAACGTCGTCGGCTGCACTCGCCGCAACCGTCTACACCTACCATGCGGCGAAGCTCGCGCCGTTCGCCGCCATACCGCTGCTGCTGGCGGCGCTGTGGCGATCTCGTATCGGCCTCCGCTCGCTACTGCCGGCCGTCGCGACACTGGTCGTATGTCTGCTTCCCGCCATGGTCTCGTTCGCACGCGAGCCGCAAGCACTTCTCGGGCGCGCCCAGGCCGTCTCGATCGTCGACGAGATCCGCGCCAGCGGATCAATCGATCCACTCCTGATGTCCACTGCCAAAACCCTCGGCATCTTCCACGTCGCCCAGGGCCCGAAGTACGACTGGTTCGGCCCCGGCGACGACCCCGCCCTGACCCCGCTGACGGCGGCATTGGTCGGCCCCGGACTGATCGCCGCTCTCGCTGGCTGGCGCCGCTCGCGACATCTGCTTCTCCTGTGGTGGTTCGCCGTCGGCCTGGCGCCCGCGATCCTTTCGACCGACGCCCCGCGGGTGTATCGCGCGCTGCATGCGTCGCCGCCGTTGTTCATCTGGGCGGCGATGCCGCTGGCAGCCATGTGGCAGAGTCGAGTCGCCCGCGTTCCCCTGCGCTTCGTCGCGGTCGCACTCGTCGCGGCCGGGCTGCTCTTCGACTTCAATTACTACTTTCACCGCAGCTATACCCACCCGCGCATGCGCTGGATGGTTGGCGAGCGAATCCTCGAAACCGCTCGTATCGCCCGAGACGCGGGAGCCGGACGCATCGGATACCTGATGTCACCGACGTTTGGCGCTCGCCACGAGAGCGTGCGCCTGCTGTCGCGCATGTGGAATCTCGACATTCGAGACGCAACGAGCCTTCACTTCGCGCTGAACGATGCCGCGGTGGCAGAGGGCGGTGCCGTCTTTCTCACCACCCCACGCAGTCATGGTGCGCTCGATTACATCGGAGCGTGGCTCGACACACCTACGCCGACGGCTCGCTACGACCCAAAGCCTCACACCTGGTGGAACGGCTCCCATTGGCCATACCAAGCGCCCGCGCTGCGCCCCCAGCCGGTCGCCGCCGGGCTGATCGTCGAGCGAGACGAAATCGAAGCGCACCGCTCGTCACGAGCTCGCTTGCCGCTGACCGTCACCTGCCGGACTCACTACGCCGTGACCGAACGACGCGATCCCGTTCCCTTCTACAACTTCTTCTCGAACACCTTCGAGAAACCGTCCCGCTGTCGTTGGGATGGCTGGCTCAGAGTTCCGGGCCCCGCAGCGGCGGCGATCCGAATGGTATCCGATCCACCGATGGAGTTGCGCTTCGACGGCGAAAAAGTCGCCCGACAATCGCAGCTCGCGCCCGGCACACATCGCGTGTCGATTTCCATGATGCAGTCGCGACGACGAGTACGGCTTCAGCTGTTCTGGAAGCTTGCAGACAAACCCGAAGCCTTGATTCCGCAGACCGCGTGGCGCGCGCGCCAACGCTCCTCGACAGCGCCGGCCGACATCACGGCTCCGTCCTTACGTAGCGAGTGAACGGTGACAGCACCGCCTGTGGTTCGGTGTCAGAGGTCGCCGATCGACGGTGGCAAGAAGCCCCTGTCCTGATCAAGCTCGTCCATCAGCCAATGGCCGAGGCCGACGCGGATCAGGCTCTCGATGCGGTGATCGCGCCAATGCAGGTGATGGTTGTCGAAGAGCGGATCGGCGATGGTCTGGCTCTTCTCCCACCCCGCCACCGCATCGGCCGAATCGCGCTGCACGGACTCGCGCTCGTTCATGCGCTCGAGCCACGCGGCAAGATTGGGCCGTGAAGCATCGATCGGGTAGCCCACGAACGCCAATACTCCGACGTGCGGAAGGATCGCCGCCTCGGCGATCGAAAAGGAATCGCCGGCGAGGAACGCGCGCCCGCTCAACTCGCGATCGAGTAGATCGTACACCTCACCGACGGCGGCGGTTACCTTGGCCGCCAGCTCTGGGAACTGCTGCTCGAGCTCGGGCCGGACCATCTTGGAGATGAACACCAGGATACCCACGGCATCGATAGGGCCGTCCGACAATCGCTCGAGCTGCCGGCAGCGCACGCGCTGCGCCGGATCGGTAGGAAGCAACGGAACCTCGGGATAGCGGTCTTCGAGGTACGCGCAAATCAGCGAGGAATCGTAGACCGTGATCGCGTCGTCGACGAGAGCGGGAACCTCGGCGCGGGGATTCACTGCCAGCAACTCGTTGCGCTGCGACTCGGTCATGATCTCATGGAGCTCGAAAGGGATTCCCTTCTCGTAGAGCGCGAGCCGAACCTTGCGAGCATAGGGACTGAGCGGATTGTCATAAAGCTGGATCATCGTCTATTCTCCCGTCGCGGCGCCTGCCGTCCGACGCCACTCCGTAGCACCAAAGCCGCTGCGATCGCCAGAAACAAGCGACCTTTCTGGTACTTGCAATTAGGGCTTTTTTGACTATTCTTCGGTACCAGTTTGGTCGAAGAATATGTGGACTTTAGACGGCGAAGGCCCTCTCTACCAACAAGTTTATCGGGCGGCGCGACGCGCGATTCTCACCGCCGAGCTCGCCCCGCGCACCCGCGTTCCATCGACCCGCGCTCTCGCCAAAGACCTGGGCGTGTCGCGCAACACCGTCATTCTGGCCTACGACCAGCTCCTCGCCGAAGGGTACATCGCCACACGGGAAGGCTCGGGGACCTTCGTTGCCACCAACTTGCCCGACGATCTGACCGAGGCGATTCGCTCCGACCGCAGCGACAAGAGTCCACACGAGATCTTCTCGCCGCACCTGTCGAGCTACGCCGAACGGATCGCACCCTTTAGCGAACGACAGTCGGTGTCGTGGGAAGCTCGAAACACCCCTCTCAGCTTCGACTTCCGCTACGGCAGACCCAACTTTTTCGACTTCCCGCACGAGACCTGGTGTCGCGTCCTGGCGCGCCGCGCCCGCCGCGCATCCGTGCGCCAGCTCGACTACGGTCCGCCGGCCGGTCGCGAGGAGCTGCGCAGCGCCATCGCCGAGTACCTATGGCGGAGCCGGGGCGTCGTCTGCACGCCCGAGCAAGTCATCGTGGTCAACGGTTCGCAGCAGGCCCTCGACCTGGCCGCACGCGTCCTCATCGACCCCGGCGACCGCGTCGTGCTCGAAGAGCCACACTACCCAGGCGCCGCGCTCGCATTCGAGGCGGCCGGCGCCGAGATCATCCCAGCCGAGCTGGACGCGGACGGAATGCGGGTCGATTCGATCCCGGACGACGCCGCCGTGCGCCTCGCCTACGTCACCCCGGCACATCAGTTCCCGACCGGCGTCAGCATGCCGATGCAGCGGAGGCTCGAAGTGCTTTCATGGGCCGAGAAGCACGGCGCCCTCATCTTCGAAGACGACTACGACAGCGAGTTTCGCTACTCGGGCCGACCCGTCGAGGCCCTGCAGGGAGTCGATCGGGCCGGTCGGGTTCTCTATGCGGGGACCTTCTCCAAGCTCATGTTCCCTGCGCTGCGGCTGGGCTACCTGGTGCTGCCGGCCGCCCTGGTCGCGCCGGTAAAAACCGCGAAAGCGGTATGCGACACCGGGTGTCCCGCACTCGAGCAATTGGCGCTCGCCGACTTCATGCAGGAAGGACACTTCGAACGACATCTGCGCCGATCGCGTGCACGCAACGCACGCCGACGCGAGGCACTGCTCAAGGCGCTCGACTCCCACTTCGGCGATCGGATCGAAGTGAGCGGCGTCAATGCCGGTCTCCACATCCTTGTCTGGTTGCGCGGCATCGCCGCGCGCCGCGTCCCCGCCCTGCGTCGGCGTGCCGCGGAACAAGGCGTCGGCGTCTACCCGGTGACGCCGTACTACCGCGAGCCGCCCAAGAGCGCCGGCCTGCTACTCGGTTTTGCATCCCTTCAGGAGAAAGAGATCGAGGAGGGAATCGCCAAGCTCGCGCGCATCGTCCTGGCGCCTGCATCGAAACAATCGAGCGACGTCGCCAACGCAGGCGACGACAGCGCGCAGCAGGAATCTGCTGTGCCGGGGCAAAGCAAGCAGCCTTGATCGGGCAAAAAGACCGGAACCGCCGATGAACGCGGATAAAGGCCGCCTCGCCGGAGATGGCTGGGCGAGGCATGCCTCGCCCACCAGCCACCTCCAGCGAGTAACGCGAGAGTCTCAGCCGCCGTTCGGCTGGTTGAGCTCGATCATGTTGCCAGCCGGATCGTACAGAAACGCCTGACGACCGGCGCCCGGGATGTCGAGGATATCGCTGATCTCGACGTTCTTGTCGCGCAGCGACCGGATCGCCTCTTCG
>JANQHZ010000673.1 GCA_028282445.1 Candidatus Binatia bacterium
CCCACGGCAGCAGGTAGCCGGTGAAGCTCAACAGCATGGTCAGCACCAGAAGGACGACGCCCACCACCCAGTTGAACTCGCGTGGCGGCTTGTACGATCCGGTCAGAAACACCCGGAACATGTGCAACCAAACCGCGATCACCATGCCGTGAGCCGCCCAGCGATGCATGTTGCGCATGAACATCCCGAACGGCATGTCGAACTCGAGATACTTCATGTCGGCGTACGCATACTCGGGGGTCGGCCGGTAATAGAACATCAGGTAGACGCCGGTCACGACCGTGACCAGGAACATCAAGAAGGTGATGCCGCCCATGCACCAGGTGAAACGCATCCGGATCGCGTGACGTCGAACCTTGGAGGGATGCAGGTGCAGCCAGACATTGCCGGAAACCATCTGCACGCGGTTGCCGGGCGAATCGTCGTAGCCATGTCGAAAAATCGACTGCCAGACCTGGGACTCCGTGATCTGGCGCTTGGTTTCTTCCCATTTACTCATCGTTATTCCCTACCCCCGAAACACCGCGCTCAGACGCGCAGAAACGCTCCCGGCTTGTCCCAGTCGCCCTTCTCGTACCGATACGTGACCCCCATGTCGACGACGAGCTGCCCCTCCTCGTTCACCTCCATGCGGTAACGCTCGAGCGGCCGCGGCGCCGGGCCTTCGAAGTTGATCCCGGTCTTGCGAAAACCGCTACCGTGACAGGGGCACTTGAACTTCTGATCGACCTTGAGCCAGCGCGGCGTGCATCCGAGGTGGGTGCACTTGGCGAACAGCGCGTAGAATCCGTCCGGCTCGCGGACGATCCACACGCGATGCTCCTTCTTGAAGCGTTCGCTGACCTCGCCGATGGTGTACTCACTCGGCATCCCCGCCTTGAAGGTCGACGGCGGCTTGAAAAGCACTCTGGGAAACGCCGATCGAACGAAACCGAGCAGGAAGAGCGTCGAGAACGCCCCAAACCCCATCCAGTTCAACCGGCCGAGAAAGTCACGCCTCGACCACAAACCCGAACGCGGAGGCGGGTCGGGGGAAACGTCCCCGGACTCGATGCCGCGTACCTTGTCGAGAGCGGCCTGCTCCTCTGCAGAGAGCTTCTTCGCCTTTGCCATCCTCTATTCACCCCCGCGCGATAGGAAGACCGAGAGAATTCCCCAAGCCATGGTCAGCCCCGCCATCGCGAACAACAACAGCCCGACCGGCGGAAACAGAACGCTCAGCACGGCGCCGGCGAGCAACAGCGGAATACCGAGTGCGAACGGGTTGAACGCATCGGCCCGGCCGCCGGACGACTGTCGGACCGCCGGCGGTGCGATTAGCACTTCGTCGCGCACCAGGTGAACGACCATTTCGCGCAGTTGCTCCCTCTGCTCGCTTGGGGCTGAGTTGATATGTTGCGCCAAGTCGCGTGCCATCAGCTCCACCCGCGACTCGGTGACCTCTGCATCTTGGGAATCTATTTGGGTTTTTTCGACCAACGAACAAGTCGGGACCGGCTCGATAATACGGTTTATTTTGTTAGTCAAACTGCCGGCATTATGAGGAATTACGTTTAGCTGGCCCACCAGATCACGGGCCTTGGAGCCGGTCAACTCGCCCCGCCCGCAAAGCCGGACGAAATCCCCTAATCATCAGAATAAGTAGGCGCAGACAGCCTACCGGGCGCCGATGTCGGCGCTCGTCAGTCCAGGCTGGGCGCCGGCCGGCCCTGCAGACTGTCCGAGAGAGCGCTCTCGATCGAGGCGATCTCGGCGCGGCGGGCCCCCAAGGTCACCTGGGCATCGCGCCCGCTGCCGAGCTCGATCGCCCCGAGCTCGGCGAACCTTTTCAACGCGTTCGAAAAGATCACGGTCGAGCTGCCTTCGGGCCGGCGCAACTCGTTGAGCAGCAGCCCGGTCGAGTGGTGTTCGTGAATCCGTTGCAGCAGGGCTTTGCGACCAAGCCCCTCCTCCGGAAGATCGCGCAACACACGGGCCACCACCCAGTAGGCCTCACGGAAGGTGTCCAGTACTCCGAACGCAGTCGGTAGCAACGGGTGCTGTTCCGCCAGGTCGCCGCCCTCGCCGACCAACACCTTCTCCGAGCGCAGCACGCCGCGCAGATCGTCCAGCTCACCGGCGAGTGCCGAGCGGTCGGGCAAGGGGAACTCCCAACGGAACAGATCCAACCACCACTCGACGTCGGCATCGGCGTCGGACGCGCGTTTGCCGCGCCGGGTCGCATCGACCAGAAGCGCTGCCTGCAGGAAGTAGTGGATCGCGTTGTTCTTGTAGAAACCCAGGGCCAGGCGCTTGTCCTCGGGCACGTACACGACTTCGCCGCCCATCCCCGACAGGCGCTGGATCAATCCGCCGTTTTCGAGAAAGAGCAGGCTCTCGCGAAAATCGTCGGCATCGTTGCGCTTGAGCGAGGCAGTCAGGCGAACCCCGCGCCTGCGCAAGAAAGACACGACCGCACGGGCGCGCGCGACGAAGTCGTCATTGCGGCAGGCATCGCCCTCGGCGCTGAGCAGGACCGTCGCCGACAGCGAAGTCGCACCGACGACGCTCGCCCGGTTGATCTGGCGCAGCAGCCGAAGGCCGAACTTCTGAACGAACTTGCGCTTGTCCTCGTCGACCTCGTCGCCGTTGGCGCGAAAGCTCTCGCGCAAGTCGCCGAGTGACTCGTCGAGCGATATCGGCTCGGCGAACGACACGTACACCGTGCCGTGGCGACGGCGCAGCACCCGCCGCGCCTGCAACAACCCGCGCAGAGATTCGGGCTGCTTTTCGGCACCCCCCAACTCTCGCCGGTAGGCGTCCTCCTCGACGACGCGGCCATAGTGGATCGACACCGGCACGAAGTAGAGGTCGCGCCGCACGCCGCGGCTGAAAGCGTCGACGATCGCCGACAGCACGCCCAGTTTCGGCGGCAACACCTTGCCGGTCCGACTGCGCCCCCCCTCGATGAAAAACTCCTGCGTGTAGCCTTCACGGATGAGAAAGGTGAGGTACTGGCGAAACACCGCCTT
>JANQHZ010000676.1 GCA_028282445.1 Candidatus Binatia bacterium
AACACGAGCGCGAGCGTGAAGCCCGTCCCGGCACCGAGTGCATAGACGACGCACTGCGCGAATCCGTAGCCTTTGTTGGTCTGGAAAAGCGCGAGCCCGCGGATCGCGCAGTTGGTCGTGATCAGCGGCAGGAAGATGCCGAGAGAGCGGAACAGGGCGGGGCTGACTTTCTTGATGAACATCTCGACCAGTTGGACGGTCGATGCGATGACGGCGATGAATGAAATGAGCCTGAGATAGGGGGCGTCGATGGCGACGAGTAGGCGATGGATACCGAAGGCGCAGGTCGAGCTCACCAGCATCACGAAGATGACGGCGCCGCCCATGCGCGTCGCCGTTTCGAGGCGAGCGGATACACCGAGGAAGGGGCAGATCCCGAGAAAGTAGGCGAGCACGAAGTTGTTGATCAGGCACGCGTTGACGAAGATCGACCACAGCGGTTCTTGATTCATCGCGTCACCTCGACGACCGGAGATTGTACTGCGTTCTCTCGTCGTCTGCGCTCTCGCCACTCCTGAAGCCAACTGAATACGATCAACCAGCCGGCCAAGGTAAAGAAGCCGCCGCTCGGCAGGATCATGACGATCCACGGTTGGAAGCTCTCGTGGAAGAGGGCGATCCCGAACAACGTTCCGTTGCCGAGGATCTCGCGCACCGCGCCGATCGAGAACAGAGCCAAGGTAAAGCCGGTGCCCATGCCGAGTCCATCCAGCACGGCGACTCCGATCGGCTGTTTCGATGCGAAAGCCTCGGCACGGCCCAGGATCAAGCAGTTGACCACGATCAGTGAAATGAACGCTCCGAGCGCCTTGTGCAAGTCGAGACTGACCGCTTGGATCGCGTAGTCGACCACCGTGACGAAGGTAGCGATCACCAGGATGTACGTGGCGATTCGGACTTGCTTGGGGATGAAGTGGCGCAGCGAGGAGATCACCGCGTTCGAGAGGGTCAGCACGAACAGGGTCGCCAGCCCCATGGCCAGCGCATTCGCGGCCGTATTCGACACAGCCAGGGCCGGGCACATTCCGAGCACCTGCACGAATACGGGATTCTCCCGCCAGAGTCCTTTCGAAAACTCGTCCATCGGCGACGGTGCGTCTTGGGATGGGGGCAGAGCCATTGCCTACCTTGCCTCCCGGAAGTCGTCGAGCTGTCGGTACAAGATCGGGACCCACTGCGACGTGCTGTCGCGCAGGATCCTCGCGATCGCTTGCGACGAGATGGTGGCGCCGCTGATGCCGTCGACCTGCCAGGGGTGCTCCTTCTCTCCCGGCTTCACTGCCTCGATCGGGTGGGCGACCTCTCCTCCTGCCCCGAGTGCGACGTCGAGCAGCTCGAAGTTCGCCACGAACGCCGGATCGGTCTCGATCTTGTCGCCGAGGCCGGGTGTCTCGCGGCTCTCGAGCACCTCCATGCCGATGACGGCGCTGCGCGCAAAGTCGTACCCGTAGAGGACGTGGATCAAGTCCTGGTAGCCCATGCCCTGGGCCTCGACGGCAAAGCCGATCAGGGCGCCGGCTTCGTCGTAGCCCGCGTGAACGACGAAGCCCGCGTTGCCCCCGGCCGCCGCGGGCTCGAAGTTGCCTGCGGCGGAACGTTGGAAGCTTCGTCTGGTTCGCGCTTCGGGGAGAACGCGGAAGATTGCGCGTTCGAGCGCCTCGGCGCGATTGCGCTCGATCACCGGACGCGTCGTGAGGAATACGCCGACGATGAGCACGCCGCAGAGCAGGCCGACACCGACCATCGCGCGGTACATCGGCCACATGGCGGGTGTCTGCGATGCAGCCTGTGGAGGAGCGCTCACGACATCTCCTCCGCCGGCCGCGCTCCGTAGATGGTCGGCCGAATCAGGTTGTCGATATGGGGCGTGACCGCGTTGCCGAGCAGGATCGCGTACATCACCCCCTCCGGCATACCGCCCCACAGGCGAATGACCACCACCAGCAGGCCGATCAGTGCGCCGTAGACGACGCAGCCGGCGTTGGTCATCGGTGAGCTGACCATGTCGGTCGCCATGAATACCGCACCGAGCATCAATCCGCCCGAGAACAACATGAAGAGCGGCGATGGATAGGCGTTCGGATCGAGCCAGTAGAGGATGCCGCTGGTGCAGGCCACCGTCGCGAGAATCGCCACCGGGATCCGCCAGCTCATCATGTTGCGCGCTACCAGGTAGACCCCGCCGAGCAGGATCAACAGGGCACCCGTCTCTCCCGTGGAGCCCGGGATCGCGCCGAAGGCGAGGTCGGAGACCTCGGTTAGTTGGCCATCGAACTTCCACCGTGCGAGCGGCGTCGCGCCGCTGAGGGCGTCGTGGTAGCTCGGCTTGGTGAGCGGCGCGGTGAGCGTCGACGCGGGAAGCGTGTAAAAGCGCTCGGCGCCGAAGGCCGGTGTCCAGCTCGTCATCGACACCGGGAACGCGGCCTGCAGGAAAGCGCGGCCGACCAATGCGGGATTGAAGGGGTTTGCGCCGAGGCCGCCGAACAGCGTCTTTCCCAGTCCCACCGAGACGATGCCTCCGACCGCGACCATCCACAGCGGGAGACCCGGGGGCAGCGTCAGGCCGTAGAGAAGGCCGGTGATCGCTGCCGACCAGTCGCCGAGCGCCGAAGCTTTACCGGCGACGCGGGTGGCCAGCTCTTCGGTTGCCAGGCACGACACCGTCGCCACGGTGAGAGTCAGCAACGCCGGCAAGCCGAACGCGTAGACCGCGAACGCCGTCACTGGCAACAGCGCCAGCACTACGTTGAACATGATCGTGTCGACGCTGTAGCCGCTCAGGATGTGCGGAGACGTGCGGATCTCGAGAGTCTTCGACACTCCTGCCATCAGTGTGCCTGCGCCTTGCGGACGGCGGCTTTCGCCACGCGAAAATGTTGCACGAGCGGAATGTGCGACGGGCACACGTATGTGCAGCAGCCGCACTCGAAGCAGTCCATCAGGTGATACTCCGCTGCCATGCGGTCGTGCTCTTCGTTGCGCGCGAGCGCGCCGAGCTGCGAAGGGTCGAGGAACATCGGGCAGGCATCGACGCAGTACCCGCAACGGATGCAGGGGTGTATGCGGCTGTGTGTGCGCTCGGCCTCCGTCTCGCCGAAGGCGACGACGCCGGAGATTCCCTTGGTGAGGGAGATGTCGAGGCTCGAGGCCGCGGCGCCCATCATCGGTCCGCCGAGGAAAACGCGGGTGACGTCTGCGCTGACCCCGACATGGTCGAGCAAGAAGCGCAGCGGTGTCCCAATCGGGATGCGGTAGTTGCCTTTATTCTTCACGGCCGGACCGGTGACGGTGACGACGCGTTCCTGAATTCCCCGACCATGTGGCAGTAGACGCCCGATTTCAGCGGAGGTCGCCACGTTGACGCAGAGCGCGTGCACATCGAGCGGGAGTCCTCCCGACGGGACCTCTCGACCGAGCAGGGCGCGGATCAGCATCTTTTCCGCCCCTTGCGGGTACTTGACGCGGAGCACCTCGACATCGGCCGGAAGATCGGTCGGCAGGCCCTTCTCGAGGTGCTCCGCGGCATCGGTCTTGTTGGCCTCCACGGCCAGAATCACGCGCTCCGCACCCGAGACCTTGAGCAGATAGCGAATTCCCGTGAAGACGTCCTCTCGTTGCTCGAGCATGACGCGGTGGTCCGTCGTCAGATACGGCTCACATTCGGCGCCGTTGATGATCAGCGTGTCGACGTGCTTGTCCTCAGGGACTTTCAGCTTGACGTGGGTCGGGAAGGCGGCGCCGCCGAGGCCGACAACGCCGGCGTCTTGGATGGCCGCAACGATCTCGTCCGCGCTTGCTTCGACCGTGCACGGCGCCCCCTCGGCGACCTCCTGCGTCGATCCGGGTTGCGGCTCGAGGTAGACGGCCGGCACCATGCGTCCGCTGATTGCCGGCGCCAAGGCGACTCGACGCACCGTGCCCGAGGCGGGTGCATGCATCGACACGGACATCATTCCGTCAGGGCGTGCGATTCGTTGGCCGCGTACCACCCGTTCGCCTTCGCGTACGATCGGCAGAGACGGCTTGCCGAGGTGCTGCTGTAGTGGGACCACCAGTAGCGGCGCGAATGGGAACTGGCGGATCGCCAGCCCGCTCGTCTCGTCCTTGGCCTCCGGCGGATGAATCCCATGCCGAAAGCTCTTGAGGCCGAGCAATCGCAATCCGCTAGCCAGCATCGGTCCCCACGGCTCGCGGGCGATCGGACAGTCGACGGCACACCTCACTCGACACGGTATTCACGCTCGGGTGGCCGAGCCCCTCGGGACCCTTCATCCTCCGTGTCTCCGTGGTGAGTTGTGTCTGTGCAGCTAGTTGTACTTCTCGCCGCGCGCGATCCACTTGTCGATACCTTTCTCGCTGCGGTCTTTCGGCAGTCCGGGGTGGATGACGCGCGCGGTGCAGCGCTCGGCGGCCTTGACCA
>JANQHZ010000685.1 GCA_028282445.1 Candidatus Binatia bacterium
CTCGAGGTCTTCAATCACCGTCTCGCTGCCATCGCCGAGGAAATGGGCGTATCGCTCTGTCGCAGCGCTTTTTCCCCCAACATCAAGGAGCGTCGCGACTTCTCCTGCGCTCTGTTCGACGCCGACGGGGAGATGGTGGCGCAAGCGGCGCACATCCCAGTGCACCTCGGGTCGACGCCGCTGTCGGTCAAGGCGGCGCTGTCGCGTCATTCGCTCGAGCCGGGCGACGTCGTCATCGTCAACGATCCCTTCGAGGGCGGCACGCACCTTCCGGACGTGACCGTGGTCGCACCTGTGTACCGCGATCGCGACTTGGTTGGGTACACGGCGAACCGCGCCCACCACGCAGACATCGGCGGTGCGAGCCCCGGCTCGATGCCGCTGGCGCGCGAGGTCTACCAGGAGGGGTTCCGTATTCCGCCGGTGAAGATCGTTCGCGCCGGCGAGATCGATCGCGACGTCGTCGCCCTCTTCCTCGCCAACACCCGCATTCCGGAGGAACGCCGCGGCGACCTGATGGCGCAGTTGGCGGCTTTGCGGGTCGGTGGAACGCGCCTGGTCGAGTTGGTCGATCGCTCCGGTGCGGCGGTCGTCGCGTCGGCGATGGCTGCGGTGCAGGACTACTCCGAGCGGCTCATGCGCGAGGTCTTGGCGTCGCTTCCTGCCGGCACCTACCGCTCCGAGGATTGGCTCGACGACGACGGCTTCGGCCACGAGTCGATCCGTATTGCGGCGTCCGTCGAGATTGCCGGCGAGCGCGCTCGTGTCGACTTCGCCGGATCGGACGCGCAGGTCGAGGGCGGGCTCAACGCCAACCTCGCGGTGACATTGGCGGCGGTCTATTACGTGTTTCGTTGCGTCGCGAGCGAGGCGATCCCCGCCAACGCCGGCATGATGAGGCCGATCGAAGTCGACGCTCCGGCGGGCTCAGTGGTCAACGCCGGCTTCCCGGCCGCAGTTGCCGGTGGCAACGTCGAGACTTCGCAACGGATCGTCGACGTTCTACTCGCGGCGCTGGCCGTCGCCGCTCCCGACCGGGTACCGGCGGCGAGCTGCGGATCGATGAGCAACCTCGCTTTCGGTGGCTACGATTCGATGCGCGGACGCCACTATTCGTACTACGAGACGATCGCGGGGGGCGCCGGTGCGAGCGCGTCGGGTGGCGGCGAGTCGGCGGTGCAGACCCACATGACCAATACGATGAACACGCCGGTCGAGGCACTCGAGGCGGAGCTGCCGGTGCGAGTGGTGCGTTATGCGGTGCGCCGTGGCTCCGGCGGCAAAGGCGCCCACCGTGGTGGCGACGGAGTCGACCGTGAGATCCAGCTATTGGCGGATGCCGAGCTCACCGTACTGAGCGAACGCCGACTGCGCCGGCCGCCCGGAGTCGCCGGCGGCAAGCCCGCGCGCGTCGGAGAAAATCGGCTGCAACTGCCCGACGGCAAGCGCCGCAAACTGCCCGGCAAAGCCTCTCTGCGAGTCCCCGCGGTAACCCGCGTGCGCATCAAAACGCCCGGCGGAGGCGGCTGGGGCTAAACCCGTAGCCCGTACCCCCTACCCCGAACTCTGTGACAAAAAGGTTGGGTACGGAGTACCGCCTAAGAGACGAGACTCGCGTCTCGGATCCCATGCGCCCCGTAGGCCGTGTCCGGTACCCCGTACCCTGCGGCCATTCGGCCGCGGACCGATCACCCGGGGGCCCCACACCGTCCTCTTGCTCTTGGGGGAGGGGGAGGGGCGGCGCAAAACCCCCGGGGTCACGGATGGAGGACGCTATGCCGCGCGGCGCGGGCTCTTGCGGGTGCTGCGCTTGCGGGTCGTCTTCTTGACGCCGACCTTCTTCTCGAGCTGCGCGAGACGTCGCTTCAGGCTGGCCATTTCGGCCTGCGATGCGAGGTCGAGCCGCTTCGCGACCGGACGGATCGCACTGGCGAGATTCTTTTCGAAGGTGCTGATGACGCTGTCGACTCGTTTCTCGATCGCCACGACCACCTCGTCGAGCTGCTTCTCGGCACGCTTGGCAAAGCGGGTGCGCTGCTTGTCGAGATCGGCGACGGTCTTCTCGAGATCCTTCGAGGCCTTCTTGCGCCGCTTGTCGAGATCACGGCTGACCTTGTCGGTCTGCTTCTTGAGGTCGCGGACCACCTTCTCGGCGACATCTTCTGCCTGCTCCACCGCGTCCTCGATCACATCCGAGGCATTGTCGATGATGCTCTTCTTCTTCGCTGCTCTGGCCATGTGCGTTACCTCCTGACGAAAGAGTTAACACGGTGCGTCAAGTTGTCAACACGCCGCGTCATATTTTGTGGTTTCAAACCACAAAATATGACGCGGCCGGCCGAAAGCCCGCTGCGCGGGCGTCCCAAGGCAATCGCTTGCACCGCTCGCGATTGCCGTCCCAAGCGCTAGCGCGCGCCTCAAGGGCCGATGGCCCGCGGTTGCGATCTCGCGCGCGAGGGCGCGCTTGGGCCCGCGGGCGCAAAGCGCCCGCGTTGGGACGAGGCGAAGCCTCTTGGGACGCCCCTTCGAGCCGAAAGGCGAGAAGGGGCTTTTGGTCAGCTACAAGTTTTGACGTCGGACGTTGCTAGAACTTGTAGCTAATCTCCCCGCCGTACGTCCGCGGTTCGCGATAGTACCGGTTGACGTTCCCAAAGCTGTCGCCGAAGCCCTGGATCGAGTCGAAGTACGCTTCGTCGGTCAGGTTCTTGCCCCAGGCCGCGACCGTCGCGCGTTCGTCCCAGAAGTTGTAGGCGAGGCGCGCGTTGATGAGGTTGTAGCCGGACTGCCGGCCCTCGGCGACTTCTTGCCCGAGTAGGCGGTACGAGCTCGAGTAGGTCCACTGGATGAGCGGGGTCAGGGAGCCGTAGAGAATCTCGTTGTCGGTGTCGATGTCGAAGGTGTACTGCGCCGAGACGAAGGTTTGCAGGGCCGGTGTGCCGACGAAGCTTTGCCCGGAGCGGTCGATCTGCAAGCCGTTGAGATCGCTGATTGGGCAGTCTTGGTCGACACTGGTGGGGGTGCAGCCCTTGCCGTAGTCTTTGAACTCGGTGTGGGTGTAGCCGACGTTGCCGCTCAGTACGAGGTCGTCGATCGGCCGCAGCACGGCCTCGAGCTCGACGCCGCCGATCTCTGCTTCCGCGGCGTTGCGGACGACTCGCGCGATAATCGGAAGGCCGACTTCATCGACGCCTTGGGACTGGCTCGAAGTCACCTGGATGTCGTCGTAGATACCCCAGAACAGCGCCAGTGACAGCGATAGTCGATTGTCGAACGAGCGGCTTTTCATTCCGATCTCGAAGTTGTCCAGGGTCTCGGGTTCGAAAGACTCGAGGATGTTGTCCTCGGGCATCACGCGGCCGGAAGGCGTCGCGTTGAACCCGCCTCCTTTGAAGCCGCGCGAGTAGGTGAAGTAGGACATCAGGTGGTCGAAGGGAGTCTCGTCGAGGAAGTCGTCCGGCGCGATCAGGCGGAGGCTCGCCATCGGCGTCCAGCTGGTGAAGACACGGCGCCCGGTGCCGTCACCGGGAAGTCCTTCGATCGGATACAGCTGACTGTCGTTTACGAGGTCGAACTCGCGGCGGCGGGCGCCTTTTTTGTCCTCGGTCCAGCGAATGCCGCCGGTCAGACTCAGCCAATCGGTGACGTCGACCGTGCCCTGGCCGAACAACGCCACCGTCCAATTGTCGAAGTCGAAATCGATGCGGGTGATGCGTTCGAAGCCGAGGGCATTGTCGACCAGGCCCGCATCCTGCACCGAGCGCTCGCTCGACTCCTCCCAAAACAGGAACAGTCCGGTGACCAGGCTGATGCGGTCGTCCCAGGCGGTCGCGTTGAACTGGAGCTCCTGGTTGATCTGGGTCTGCCGGATCGGCTCGCCGTCGATTTCCTCCGGACCGCCGGTGAGCCGGCGGTCGAGGAAGTCCACGGCCGTGTTGTCGATATCGAAACGGATGCGCGAATTCTGATGGCGCCAACCGGTCAACGAGCGGAAGTCGACGTCGACGCCGTGAATCTCGCCGAGCTCCCAATTGACCGTGCCCCAGACGCCGTACGACTCGACGTCGGCGATGCTCGGCACGTTCGCTTCGAAGTGAAAGGGACCGGAGCGCCGGCACGAGTCGGCGAAGCCCGGGCTGCCTTGGTCGATCAAGAATTGGGAGGAGGGGATCGATCCGTCGGGGCGAGCGATGATGACGCACTCGGCGCCGCGGCCGTGGGTATGGTCGCGCGAATACGAGGCGCTCACGTCGACCCTGGTCGGCACCAACCCCTCATCCGAATCCGGCAGCAGGCGCAGCGAGCCGAGCACGTTCTGCGCCTGGTGATCGGACCAATAGCGCGCGGCGGCGTCGGGGAAGTTGTTGCGGGTGTAGCCGCGGGTATTGCGCGAGCTGAAGGCGATGCGGGACAGCAGAAAGTCCTCGACGACCGGTACGTTCAACATCGCCTTGGTCTCGACCGTGTCGAAGTTGCCGGCGCGCACGCGCACTGCTGCCTCCAGCTCTTCGCGCGGCTTGACTGTGGTCAGGAGGACGGCGCCGCCGACCGTGTTCTTGCCGAACAGCGTCCCCTGGGGACCGCGCAGTACCTCGATCTGCTGAACGTCGGCAACGTCCAGCAGCGCGCCGAGCGCGCGCGGCATGAATACGCCATCCATGTAGATGCCGACGCCCGGATCGAAGGCGAGCGCCGGCGCGCTGGTTCCGACCCCGCGGATCTTGATGTTGGCATCGAAGCCCTGGTTGCCGGTGTTGAAAATGACGTTGGGCGCGAACCCCTGGATATCATCGAGCCGCACCACCCCGGATTCTTCCAAAAAGGTCTCGCTCAATGCAGTCACCGAGACCGGCGTATCTTGGATGAGCTCGTCGCGCTTACGAGCGCGAACGACGATCTCTTCGACCCCCCCGGAGTCCGAATCCTGCGCCAAAGCGTCGCTCGCCACCAGCGAGCACACGACGAGCGCGGCGGCGATCCCACGAGGCATCCGCGACATATCTCCCCCCTTTCTCAGCAAGGGGCGGAGTCCGGCTGCCCAGCGTCTCCCCCCGTTGCAGCCCAACCAGTATTCGACCTCTGCGACGACGTCCAGCGAAACCGCCGACGGCGAGCACCGCCGCGCCCCCACCGCCTTGCGACCTCCCGGCAATCCCGCTAGTCGTTTCCGACGCAATAGGAAGGTCGCATAGCTCAGTTGGTTAGAGCACCTGCCTCACATGCAGGGGGTCCGCTGTTCGAATCAGCGTGCGACCATACCCGCCCCTCTTAAAGGGGGCGTGAGTCCAAAGAGACAAGTCCAAGATCCAATGGCACTGGTCGACAGGCCTTTGGGCCTTGGGCTTTGGATATTGGATTCGACGCGTAGCGTCGTCACAGCGGGTCGGCCGCGCGAATCTAAGACCTGCGCCCCGTTCCTGTCTACACAGCACTACGATGTCGCAGGACCTTGGCGACGATGTACGCAAACTCGATGAGATTCACGAAGCGTGATCATCTGCGGCGCTACCACGCTCTCCGCTTGCCCCTCGACCCGAGGTTTCGAAGTAAATGACAATCAGATGGCTCCGATCGGCAACGTCGAGATTTTACGTGTCAGCGGCGCCTCTTCCTTGACGAGACTGATGACGGCTCCGTGCCCAATCGGCTTGCCGAGCCGCTGAAGCGCAACGAATGGTTTTGTCCAATCGCGCCGAACGGTGGCCCCGTGCTTGATCTCGACCGGCCATAGCTTTCCGTCGACATCGAACACAAGATCAATCTCACGAGCATCGCGGTCGCGGTAGAAGTACATGGGCGGTTCGACTGCGCGGTGCCACCAGCTCTTGAGTATCTCGTTGACGACGAAAGTTTCGAAGATTGCGCCCCGCATGGCCCCGGCAGCGAGCGTCTTGGCTGACGACCACCCAGTGAGATGTGCGCAGAGGCCGGTGTCGAGAAAGTAGAGCTTCGGGGTTTTTACCAAACGCTTCGTGACGCTGGCGTGGTACGGCTGAAGAAGAAAGACTTGGTAGCTGGCCACCAGGACCGAAAGCCAGTTCTTCGCCGTCGGGACGCTGATGTCGACGTCGCGCGCCAGGTCCGAGAGGTTGAGTAGTTGTGCGGTCCTCGCGGCGCAGGCGCGGATGAAGCGGGTGAACGCTTCAATGCTGCCGACCTGCGTCAGGTCGCGAACATCACGCTGGAGATAGGTCTGGAGGTAGGAGGCGAAAAAGACGGGACGGTCCTTGGCTTCCCCCGTGACGAGCGCCGGATAACTTCCCGTCAAAATCTTGTCGTAGAGCGCCCTCTCGGTGGTGGTGGGCAGAGCGGCGCGTCTGGTGAGTACGGCCCGACGCGGCAAGAAAGGCTCGACGTCCCACAGGCGCCCGAGGCGCTCTCGCTGCGAGAAGCCGAGTAGATGAAGCACTGCGACTCGGCCTGCGAGCGTTTCGGTGATCCCCTTCATCAGCTGAAATTGTTGGGATCCAGTGAGCCAGAACGCACCAGGTTTCCGATCTCGGTCGATCAGCAGCTTGAGGTGGGGAAGTAGCCCGGGTGCATACTGAATCTCATCGATCAGGAGCGGCGGCGGGAACCTCTCCAACAGGAGGTAGGGGTCCGTCGTCGCGAGCTCCCGCATCGTGGGGTCATCGAGCGATATGTAGCGCCGGCCCTTTCCGGCCAAGTGGCGAAGTAATGTTGTCTTTCCGACCTGTCGAGGACCGCTGACCAGAATCGCCGGGAACTGGCGGCTGATCTCGCGGATCCTGCTCTCGAGCGAGCGATGTCGGTATCGGCTCATTTAAGATCGTAGTTTAAACTAGCCGGTCGACCTTGTCCATGCTAGAGTCTTCTTCGGCGAGATTCGCAGCGGTGGATAGAGCGATGCGGAGCTCTCGCGTTTGTAGCCAAACTGTACCCAACGTGATGCGCGACGTCGGAAATCGGCGGATATCGTTGGAATCAGGGTTTGTTCGGTTGCCGCTTGGAATCGACAAATCTTGGACGCCCGTGGACGCGGACGGATCTTCGCCTGACCACTCTCACATGCAGGTGGGAGCCGGTCTTCCGTAGCCTTGGCGAAGGAGGGCCTTTCGCCTGCCCAACGTAGCCTTGGCGAAGCTGGGAATCAGCGTGCGACCATACCCGCCCCTCTTAAAGGGGCGTGAGTCCAAAGAGACAAGCCCAAGAATCAAAGGCACTGGTAGGCAGGCTCGGTCTCGTAGCCTTTCAGGCGTTGCCGACACGCGCGACGATCTGGTCGAGAACCGTAGTGAGGTCATCGCGATCGAGGGCGCGTTCGATCTCTCGAAGAGTCGATCGCGCCTAGGCCAGATCGAGCCGGTCACCACCTGCGGCGATGACAGACGCCGCGTCAGATCCTTGGCTCGGCCGGCCAAGACTTTCATGACGACGATGTCCTCGGCGCTTGCGACTGGCACGTCTATATCGTCTACGCGAATGACGACGAGACAATCGAGGAAGATCGGCTCGAGACCGGGTCCCGCCAAAACGAGATCGCAGGGAAGGCCGGTGGGATCATGGACGAGTGGTAGGACTCTCGTTCTCTCGGCGAATTCCAAGGGGTCGTCCGATCTTGCCGTGAATCCGCAATTCGAGAGGCCCGTGAGCAGGGTGGCACTCTCCACGTTGCGCGCGTCGACCGTCGCGTCGACGTCTGCGGTGAGTCTTGCGGCGCCGTGTAGGATCGCGGCCTGCGCCTCGAAAAGGTACCAGCGCAAACCAAGACCGCGGAGGGCCTGATCAAGATCTGCGAGAAGCTCAGTGACCGGAGAGCGCACGTGCGACTCGATCGACGAGAGTCGTCCATTTGACGTGGTGGTCGAGGTCCGCTTCACGTTCTCTGGCCGAAGGCCAGCCGGGTTGGACGCTGCGCATGTGGCGCGACAACGATTCCGAAGCGCGGAGACCCGCAGCCGGCCCAAGCAGTTCTCGCTGCCGCGCCCAGAATCGGTTCCTCTTACGCTCGACCTCAATGCGATCGCGCGTCAGCAACGCTCCCAAGTCTGCCCGGTCGAGATGAATTGCCTCCGCCATCGCTGAGATAGTCTTGCACTAGTGACCAGCGACGTCGAGTGCCAATCGCTACCGTTGCCAATCGCTATGGTCGGAAGCGAGTAACGGTGACGTGCAATCGGAATCAGCGTGCGACCATACCCCGCCCCTCTTAAAGGGGCGTGAGTCCAAAGAGACAAGCCCAAGATCCAAAGGAACTGGTAGAGAGGCCTTTGGGCTTTGGATATTGGATTCGACGCGTAGCGTCGCCGCAGGGGGTCCGCTGTTTCGCCTGCCCTGCGTAGCTTTAGCGAAGGAGTGAATCAGCGTGCGACCATTCCCCTTTCCTCGTTAGCTCAGGCAGTTGCGGCGACGCTGCGTCGATGAGAGGTGCGGCCGCCTGTAGCCAACGACTGTTGGATCAGACGTTGGGGTACATCCCTGGACGCGGCGAACCTCCTGCGCGTCAGGCAGTAGGTCGAACGAGCGAGAAGAACAGTCTCTGACAAGATTCTTCTTTGCTCCCTCCTTATCGCGTCGGCTCATGCGGGCTCCAGGTGTCGCTGGAGTATCTTGGTGACGAATCGCTCGCCGAAAGTCTCCGCCGCGACGAGTTCTCGAACTCGCTGTTTGGTTTCATCAGCACGCCCGGCATTCTCGGCGGCCTTCATCGTATGCGAGTAGGCGGACAGCACATCAGTGCTCGTGATCTCGTAGCCGTATCCTTCCGCGATCCAGCGCAGGGCAGCGATACCGGCGTCGACTGCGAATGTCGGGCGACTTGCTGAGTAGTCTCGCGCCGCCCTGGTTAGCGTCTGCGGTGAACACGGCGTCGAATTGGCGAGCTCGATAGCTTCGTCGAACAATTCCGCGTCCTTCGCTGCTGCGAACCATTTTCCGTCCGCGCCAGGCGTCTCCTGTACGAGATCGTGGAGGATCTCGGCCGCTTTCTTGTGCGGATACTTCTTCGCTACAGCTCTGAACCACGCCGTATAGGTATTGGCGCGGTTTGCCGTCAGCGCGTACCGGTACGCCTCGTCGGCGAGGCCTGACGACAACAAGATTTCTTCGCAGAGCCCGTCGATGTCCTGATCGCTGGACCACGAGCTTCGGCAGCTTTCCGCCGTCCGGATCGCCTCTGCCTTTTTGCCTTGCGCGGCCAGCGCCCTCACCGCCCAGCGCCGGTAGTGCCAGAAACTCTCGGGCACTAGAATCTGGATGAGCTCGTCATAACGACCGGCTGCGTAGAGGGCACTCAGGCACGCCGCCGTTCCGTGAAAGTGGCCGCGCAGATCCTTATCGGGGCTCAGCGCCATCCGAGTGATTCCAAGTAGTCGGTCTGCCCAGCTCGAGGCCAGCTCTGGGGTTGCGCAGAGCTCCCCCCAGCGGTCGGCGAGGCTCTCGATGTAAGGCATCTGATCTTCGGCATGCGCCTCGAAGAGCCGCTCGAGCCAGCCGTCGCGGGTCGTGGCGTCGACGGGAGCTTTGGAGATGATCGGCACGAGCGCCTCGATCGCGTTGTGGACTGCGGAGCCGATGGTGCCGGAGGAGCTGTCGACGTGCTCGATCGCCGGGGAAACTCTCTCCAGGAACTGAACCGCGCCCTCGGCCGCGAGGGCGTGGTCTTTGCGGGCGACTTTCTTGATCTCGGAAACAGCTTCCTTAACGCGCTTGATTGCCGGCTGGGACTTCCAGCCGAAGGAATGGCGGCGAAACCGCGCCTTGAACTGCCATCTGTGTGTTGCTCTTCTCACCAGGAATCCGCGCAAGCGCTAGCACCCGACGACCGCAATGGCGAGCATCGGCAAGACCCGGCTCGCGGCTTGGTTCGACGGCAGTGAGCTAAGCCATTGACTTAGTTGGCGCTCGGCATACAATACCAAGCGGTGATCGAGTGGGATGAAGCGAAGAATGCCGCCAATCGGAAGAAGCACGGTGTCTCGTTCGAGGAAGCTCGAGAGTTGTTCGACGCTGGAGGGCCATACCTCGAGGTCTTCGACGAGGTCCACTCTGAGGCGGAGGACCGGTTTATTGCGATTGGTCCGATCAAGCGAGGGATCGTTCTAGTCGTCTGGACCGAGTGAGATGAGGACGTCATCCGGATCATCAGTGCTCGTTGGGCAACGGAGCGCGAACGGACCCTTTACTATGCGTACATGGAGCGCGGACAATGACTGACATTCCAGAGCTGACAGAAGGAGATTTTGAAACTGCGATTCCGGCGCGGGTGCGTCGTCGATTGGTCCAAGGGAAGTTCGAGTCGGGAGCGGACATTGCCGCGTTGCGGCGGTTTGTTCGGCTCACGCAGGAGCAGTTCGCGGCGGCCATGGGGATCAGCGTTCACACTCTTCGCAACTGGGAACAGGACCGACGTCGGCCCGAAGGCCCCGCCGTAGCGCTGTTGCGAATTGCCGCTCGTCATCCCCGGATTATTCGCGAAAACCTGCAAGCCGCGGCATAGGCGGCTCCCTGTGCGTATAGTTGCGACGCCCAAAGCTGTCGGGCGGCGCCGTAGCCAAACTGCAGCCAACTCGACGCACAAAGGTAGAAGCAGGAGCACCTTGGCCGAATCGATGCTCTGTGGCGTTCTGCAATCGGACGGACCCACTGAGCGGCGATGAGATCGATTGTCAGGCGTTGCGGTATCTCCTACACTCCGCCGCTTTAACCCATCCTTTGAGGTGTTACATGCAGCACATTCGGCTCGCCGCCTTGGTGGCTCTCGTGATCGCACCGCTGACCTGGGGTCAGCCGGTTTTCGGCCAGGTCGGCAACAATCAGGGACTGCTCGACCCGAACCTGGCAGAGGCTTCACAGCTGTCGGCCTTGCCTCACATGACCGAGGCTTTGGTTGCGTCGGTAATCGCAGGCCGCCCCTATCGCACCGCGGCGGCGCTCGATGCGGTGCTCGCGGGCAGCCTTGCCGCAGAGCAGCGTGGTGAGATCTACGCGAGGCTGTTTCGTCAGATCGACCTGAACACCGCCACTCGGGCGGAGATCATGCTCATTCCGGACATGTCCAAGCGTTTGGCCCATGAGTTCGAGGAGTACCGCCCGTACTCCAGCCTCGAGCAGTTCCGGCGTGAGATGAAGAAGTATGTCGACGATGCCGAGCTGGTGCGTCTGGAGCAGTACGTGTTCGTCCCGATCGACCTCAACAGCGCCTCCGAAGAGGTCATCGCCACGATTCCGGGGATGACGCCGAAGCTGGCCCACGAGATCGAGGAGTACCGACCCTATTCGAGCATGGACCAGTTCCGGCGCGAGATCGGCAAGTACGTCGATGAGGCGGAGGTGGCACGTCTCGAGAGTTATGTGACGATCCGCTGAGCCGATCTGCGCAAGCAAGGTCGCCCGTGGTCGCGCGGCGCGAGGGGGGCCCTTGGCGCCTCCGCAATTCCAACGCCATCGTCTGGGTCCTTCTCGCCAGCCCAGGGATGTGGCTGCTGCAGGCCTATGCGCGGGATAACGTCTACTATGGCGAAGTCTTACACCGCTCCGGGGTCTGGGCTACGCAGCTTCTTCTCGTCACCGTTGCCGTCACCCCGCTCAGGCGGCTGTTCCCGGCCGCGGCCGGACCGCGTTGGTTACTAGCCCGGCGTCGCCATCTTGGTGTCGCGTGCTTCGCCTATGCGGCCGGGCACGTGGGGATCTATCTCCAACGCAAGGCCGACTTGGGGCGGATCCTGACGGAAGCGCTGGAGCCTGGCCTGGCAGCGGGGTGGGTCGCGTTCATGCTCTTCGTTGCCCTGGCCGTGACCAGCAACGATCGATCCGTGCGCGGCCTCGGGGGGCGCCGCTGGAAGCGGCTGCATCGGATGGTGTACCCGGCGGCAGCGCTCACCCTGGTTCATTGGCAGTTGACCGCTTTCGACCCGACGCAAGCCTGGATCTACACCGGCTTCCTGGCCGTCCTGATAGCGCTCCGCTTGGTCCCTCGACGCTCGACCTCCACATCGAAGCTCGGGTGAGCATAGGAGGCCCGGAGCCCCGCGCCGCTGGTGGCTTGACAACAAGTGGCCGGCGGCCTATTCGCTAAACGATAACGATTCTCAAAATCGTTATCGGAATCGATCCGTCTTGGAGCGATTCGCGAATTACCGAAAGGGATAAGGGGAATTACGAATGGGGACGCAAGTTTGGAGGCGAGCGCGAGCCACGGCGAGTTGCGCCGTCGGACTGGTGCTGATCGTGGCGGTGGGGGGCTGCGGCGACGATGACGATGATGGCGGCGGCGACTCGTTGGTCGTCCCTGCAACCTACAGCTTCGAGAGCGCTTTCGACGCCGGCCAGAGCTCGGTGTCTTACAACGGTCAGACAATGCGACAGGTCCTCATCGAGGACATGGTGTCGTTCATCAGCAGTCTGACCGAAGCGATCGACTCGGGGCGGCTCAGCCCGGCGCCCGGCGAGATCACCGACGCGCTGAATTACTACTTCGAGTTCGACAGCGACACGTCGGGTGGCGATCCGATCGACCTGTCGACGTCACCACCGCTGTTGCAGGTCGTTTACGACGACATCTCCACCGACAAGGATCTCGTCGGCAAGATTGCCGGCAATGACGCGACCGGACAGCACAAGGACTGGTCGACCGAGTTCCGCGGCTGGAGTGACGACGGGGGCGAATCTCCAGAGAGCCTGGTTCGCGCCTTCTTTGACGAGCTCGACCAGCTCGCGGTCGCTCGCGCCGACGGCGAGCCCGGGCTGGATCCAAACGGTGTTCCGATCAGTGCTGTCTACATCACTCCCTCGGGGCGCGATCTGAAGCAGTTGATCGAGAAGTTCCTGCTCATGTCGGTCAACTACTCGCAGGGCACGGACGACTATCTGGACAACGATCTGCCCGACCACGGGATCAACAGCAACAACCTCGAGCGCAGCGGCAGCAACACCTATACGTCACTGGAGCACGTGTGGGATGAAGGCTTCGGCTATTTCGGCGCGGCTCGCGACTACGCCGACTACACCGACGACGAGGCTGCGGGAAGTGGCGGCCGGGAGGAATACGCGTCGGGATACCACGACAGCGACGGCGACGGCGCAATTGATCTCGAGTCCGAGATCAACTTCCACGCTTCGGTCAATGCGGCCAAGAGAGACCGCGGAAGCTCCGATGAGAACCCGACCGATTTCAGCCAAGACGCCATCGACGGTTTCCTGCGCGGTCGAGCCATCATCAACTCGGCGGTCGGGGAGGCCCTGACCGAGGCGCAGATGGCCGATCTGGTGCAGTCCCGCGATCAGGCTGTTCTTGCATGGGAGCGCGCCATTGCCGCGACGGTCGTCCACTACATCAACGACACGTTGGCCGTCATGGATGAGTTCGGCACCGCCGGCTACAGCTTCGCAGATCACGCCAAGGTCTGGTCCGAGATGAAGGGATTTGCGCTCGGACTGCAGTTCAACCCTCACGGGCGGCTGAACGATTCGCAGTTCGGAACTCTCCACGAGCTGATGAGGGACGCTCCGGTGCTGCCGGGCGAATCCGGCGGTGAGGAGTACCGTCAGGCGCTACTTCAAGCACGGGAACTGATGGGAGACGCCTACGGGTTCGCTGACTCGAACCTGCTCGTGTGGTGAGCTTGCCGCCGCTCCGCGGCCTTGGACGACAAGGAAACAGCATGATTTCGAACCGGTTCTCAAGTTGGATTGGAGGCGTCGCGATCGTCTTGCTCGTGATGACAGCACCTCCAAGCTCTGCCCAGGTGTGCGCGGGCGACTGCGACGATTCGGGCGGCGTTTCGATCGCCGAGCTGATCCGCGGAGTGCGCATCGCCCTCGGCATGGAGTTGGTCGGCCAGTGTTCGACGCTCGATGAAAACAGCAACGGCAATGTGTCCATCGCGGAGTTGATCGCCGCCGTGCGGTCCGCACTTACCGCCTGTGGCACGGAACCTCTGAGGACGCCGACCCCTCCACCGACCGCAATGCCTACCGCTACTTCGACGCCCGGAACCTCGGACCGCCCCGCGCTGCTGGCGCAGATCGCCGACGAGGTCGTTTTGCCGGCAGTCCGTCAGTTCGATTCCGACGCCGCCAATCTGGCCGGCGCTGCGGGTGCGTACGCCGCCCGGCCCAATGCGACGACTCTCACCGCGGCCCGCGCCGCCTGGCGTGCGGCCATGGACAGCTTTCAGGTCCTCGAGCCGATGCACTTCGGTCCCGCAGGATCGGCGAGCATGTTCATGGGCGGCCTCGGGATTCGCGACGAGATCTACTCGTGGCCAACCGTGAACCGCTGCGCCGTCGACCAGACGACGGTGGACGGGGATTTCGAGGATTCCAATTTCTTCAGCTCGCACCTGGTCAACGTGTACGGGCTCGACGCCCTCGAGCTCCTGCTTTTTCGCGAGGGCGACGACAACGCATGCTCTCTGCGCATCGACATCAATCGGGACGGCACTTGGGACGCTTTGGTCTCCTCGGGTGGCTTGCAGCAGCGCCAGGCCGACTATGCTTCCGTCGTCGCCGACGAGATTGCGCGCCAGGCTACGCGATTGCGAGACGAGTGGGAGCCGAGCGGCGGCAACTTCGCGGCCGAGGTGCGCAATGCCGGCCAAGGCGGCTCGATCTACGGTAGCGCCAAGGAGGCGCTCGACGAGGTCTTCGCTGCCTTCTTCTTTGTCGACACGAAACTCAAGGATGTGAAGATCGCGCTACCGGCCGGGATCAATCCCAACTGCTTCGACAGCACCTGCCCGGAAGACGTCGAGCTGCCGTTCTCGGGCGACTCGAAGCGGGCCCTCCTCAAGAACCTCGACGGAATAGAAGCCATTTTCTCAGGTGCCGGTACGAGCGAGCACGGTTATGCCGGCTACCTTCGCTTGATGGGAGCGACCGACTTGGCGAATCGTATGTCGGGCCGACTGGCTGCATCGCGCCAGAGCACCGAGGCCATTCCCGGGTCTCTTCAGCAGGCCGTCGTCAGTGATCTGGGCGCGGTAACGGACGCCTATGCGGAGATCCAGCAATTCACCGCCGACCTGAAGAGTCAGTTCGTTTCGATTCTCGGCCTGACCATCCCGCAGGAGGGCGCCGGAGACAACGATTGATCTCGTTGGTGTGATGCAGGTGGTGAGTCGAATGTTTCGTGGGGGCAACGCTTCCGTCGCGTCCGCTCTGTTCCGGCCGATCGATGCTGCCAGCGTCGCCGCTTTCCGGATTGGTTTCGGGCTACTGCTCGCGGTCGGTTTTCTGCGCTTCGTCGCCGAGGGCTGGGTTCGGGTTCTGTTCGTCGAACCGACCTTTTTCTTCAAGTACCAGGGCTTCGAGTGGGTAGCGGCCCCGCCCGCGCCGATCATCTACGCGGTTTTTGGCCTGGTCTGTGTACTATCCCTGGCGTTTGCCGCCGGGTTTCACTTCCGCCTCGTCTCGACGGTGCTCTTCCTCGGTGTTGCCTGGGTCGAGCTGATCGACGTCACGAACTACCTGAACCATCACTACCTGATCGTCCTCCTCCTCTTCCTTGCGATTTTCTTGCCGCTCGACCGAACCTGGTCGGTTGATGCGAAGCGGCGGTCGCAGGGAGAGCCGGCGACGATTCCGGCATGGGTTCTCTATCTTCTGCGTTTCCAGTTCGGCGTAGTCTACATCTTCGCTGGTCTCGCCAAGCTCGGTTCGGACTGGCTGCTGTTTGCGCAACCGCTCGGAATCTGGTTGGCGGCGCGCGACGAGATGCCGCTGATTGGGCAGTGGTTTACCACCACCTGGGCGCCCTACGCTTTCAGTTGGGCGGGTTTCCTGTTCGACTCGACGATCGTTGGCCTGCTCTGTTGGTCTCGCACTCGAGCGGTGGCCTTCTTTGCCGTGCTCGCTTTCCATTGCGGCACTCATTTGTTGTTCGACATCGGTTTGTTTCCGTTTCTGATGCCGATCGGTGCCACGCTGTTCTTCTCCCCGAGCTGGCCGCGGCGACTGCTCGACCGGGTATGGCCCGGGCGCTTTCGCGCATCGGTTGCCAGCGAAACGACCCAGCGCGGTTGGACGCCGCGAAGGCGCCGGCTGGCCGTTCCGGTTGCTGCTTACGTCGCGATTCAGGTCCTGCTGCCCCTGCGCACCTTTCTCTACGCCGGTGACGTGTTGTGGCACGAGCAGGGGATGCGGTGGGCCTGGAAGGTGATGGTGCGCGAGAAGAATGGCAGCATCGTCTATCGAGTGCGGGACCCTGACACGGACCGGGTGTGGCGGGTGGGTCCGATGAGCTATCTGACCTGGCGCCAAGCGAATGAGATGACGGGGCAGCCGGATCTCATCCTGCAGCTCGCGCATCACATCGCCGACGATTTTCGCCGCCGCGGACGCGGCGATGTCGAGGTGCGGGTCGATGCGCTGGTTTCCCTCAATGGACGCCCTGCTGCCCCGATGATCGACCCTGACGTCGACCTTACTCGTGTCCGCGACGGCTTCGCTCAGGCCGACTGGATTCTTGCTTCGCCGGACAGGCCGCCTTTTCGTGTCGCCCAGCGAGACAGTTGACGAGCAGCGCCGGTGAATACTCCGCTCTACCGGTTCGCCGCCCACGTCGTGGTCGGCTTGGCGCTGGCAGCGCCGTTGGTTGCTGAAGAGTCGGCGGAACCACCTGTCGAGGAAACGGTAGCCGAGAGTCCGCCGCGCATCGAAGAGATTCGCATCGTCGGTCAGAAGTCCGACATCGCGCGGATCGGCGGATCGGCGAGTGTCGTTGGAGAGGAGACGCTCGAGCGTTTCGAGTACGACGACGTGGAGCGCGTGCTCCGGCAGGTCCCCGGCGTGTACCTGCGGGGTGAGGACGGCTACGGGTTGCGCCCGAATATTGGTATCCGTGGCGTCAACCCCGAACGCAGCGCCAAGGTTACCCTGATGGAGGACGGTATCCTCTTCGGCCCCGCTCCCTACTCGGCACCGGCTGCCTACTATTTTCCGCTGATGACACGGATGACGGCTGTCGAGGTGATCAAAGGCCCGGCCTCGGTTCGCTATGGTCCGCAGACGATTGGAGGGGCCGTCAACCTGGTGAGTCGCCCCATCCCGATCGAGCCGACCATCGCCGTAGACGGGGCCTACGGCCAGTACGACTACGGCAAATTCCATGGCTACGCGGGCGGTCGGTGGCGGAACTTTGGCCTCCTGGTGGAGGGAGTCCATCTCGAAACGACGGGTTTCAAGAATCTCGATGGTGGCGGAGACACGGGATTCGACAAGAACGAGGTCCTGGTCAAAGGCGAGGCCGAATTCGAAGTGGGCGATGACTTTTTTCTTCTTACCCAGGTGAAGATCGGATACGCCGACGAGACTTCGGACGAGACCTATCTTGGGATCTCCGACGAAGACTTCGATCGCGATCACCTGCGTCGCTACCCCGCGAGCCAGCTGGGACTCATGGAGTGGGATCGCCAGCAGTACCAGATCAGCCAGCTGGTGAGCTGGCGTGACCAATTGGACGTGCGGCTGACCGCGTACCGCCACGACTTCGACCGCAGCTGGCGCAAGCTCAACCGCTTCGCTCCGGGCGCGCCAACTTTGCGGGAGATCTTCGCCGATCCGACAGGCATCAGGGAGGTGTTTCTCGCCGTGCTGCGTGGCGATCAGGACTCGACGACGCCGCAGGAGACACTGCGCATCGGCACCAACGACCGCGAGTTCCTTTCGCAGGGGATCCAGCTCGAGGGGACTTGGGAGCTTGCCACCGGGGCGTTCGACCACAACTTCCAAGCGGGTGTGCGTTTTCACGATGACGAAATCGTCCGGGATCACTTCGAAGATCCATACGACATGATCGAGGGGCAGCTGGTGCGTACGGAGCAAGAGCGGATCCCGCTGATCGACAACCGCGGCGAGGCGAGCGCCTGGGCTGTGCACCTCCAGGACGAGATCGGGTGGAAGGGTTTGGTCGTGACCGGGGGCGTTCGGGTCGAGGTCATCGACACGAAATTGACGGAGCGAACCGAGGATGGATCCGAAGTCTCCAGGAACTCGGATACCGTCGTGATCCCCGGCATCGGCGCGGTTTACTTCATCGACGACGACTGGAGCGTGTTGGCTGGGGTGCACCGGGGATTCAGCCCTGTTGCACCCGGCCAAGCCGACTCGGCCGACCCGGAAGACAGCATCAATTACGAGTTCGGTGGCCGCTTCGAGGGCGGCCGGACGCGGGCGGAGGTGATTGGCTTCTGGAACGACTATGACAATCTGCTCGCGACGTGCAGTCAAGGCACGGGGTGTGATCCGAACCAGATCGACGACCAATTCAACGGTGGGGAAGTCGACGTGCGCGGTGTCGAGGTTCAGCTGTCGCACGACTTCGAAACGCCATGGGGGTTCGAGGTCCCGACTTCGCTGATCTACACATTCAGCGATTCCGAGTTCAAATCGACCTTCGATTCGGCCGCCCCCGCCTTGGGCGAGGTCGAGAAGGGCGACGAGCTTCCGTACCTGCCGCCGCACCTCCTGACCGTCAACGTCGGCCTGCTCGCCGAAACCTGGGACGTGACGATGTCGATGCGCTACATCGACCGGATGCGGGACGTTGCGGGGCAGGGGCCGATTCCAGACAACGAAAAGATCGATGCCGCGTTCGTAGCCGATCTGGCCATGGGGTGGTCGCCGATTGAAGGGGTTCGAATCTATCTCACCATCGCCAACATGTTCGACGAAGAGTACATCGTGTCGCGACGCCCATTCGGAGCGCGCCCGGGTCTGCCGATCTCGGTGCAAGGCGGAGTGAAGCTCCAGCTAGGCGGCCCTGCCGGCTTCTGGCCAGGCTCTTTTCTCTGAGCGAGACTTCTCTCGTGTGAACGGTGCCCGTCACGGGCGACCGACGAGCCGCGAACACCCAGCGCCAGGCCCGTCGGGTGAGCGGCCTGGTAGCAACTCGCAAGCTCGCCAATGAGCTTGCATCAAGTTCTGCGAGGCACGCGCGAGTGCGCGTAAGATCTCGTAGTCAGGTCGCCGCGTGGTCAGGGAAATCGGAAGACGTTCGCAGTTGCCGTTCGGTGACGGGGCATGTTTGCTCGGCCAAGAACGGTGTCTTAGGTTGCGGGGCAACCAACAGGACTTGGAAGCTAGAAGGGGATGTCTGTGCTCAAGCGAAGCCTACTGACTGCGTGTTTGATGCTGTGTGCCGGAATGGTCGCTGGATGCGGGAGTGACGACTCCGACGCATCGGAGTTCGTGCCGAGCGCGTTTGGTGAGTGGATCAAATTCGAGCCGGAAGGCGCTGTCTGCGCGAACGGGTCGCAGTACAAGTACTTCGTCAACTTCTCGGAGACCTCCGATAACGTGGTTATCTTCCTCGAGGGGGGTGGCGCGTGCGCGAGCTATGCGAGCTGCGCGGGCGGACGCCCGTTCAACACGGAGTGCATCAAAGAGGGACCGGACGCTGAGTGCATTCGCGATAACTACCCAGCCGTCTACCTCGAGATCGCCGCGCTCGCGCCTCTCTCCGAGATCACGGAACCGCTAGGGGTCGTCAACGGCGAGGTTCCGGTCGAGCTCGCCTATCCGCCGCTCTCGAACAACGCCGCGATCAACCCGATGGGCGAGTGGAACAAAGTGTTCATTCCCTACTGTACCGGCGATACCTATCTGGGCAGCCGAGTCCACACGTACGTCGATCCCGAAGGGGTGGGGCCGGATGTCGATTTCCACCACATGGGACATCAGAACATGCTGCTCATCATCGACGAGCTCGATCGAATGTTCCGAGAGGTTCCCCAGTTGATGGTCGGAGGTTGCAGCGCCGGTGGTCTCGGCTCCATGAACAACTACCCATTCATCCGCGAAGGAATCGCCGGCGCGGAGAGAAGCTACCTATTTGCCGACAGTGGTACGGTCGCCCCCGCCGGTCCGAACGGCGAGCCGAGCAACCAGCTTGGCCTGACCGCCGTACAGCCGCTCTGGGGAGTTGAAACGCTCATTCAATCCCTGCCGATGGGCGCCGACCGAGTCGAGGCGGACTTCGGTGAGGTGAATGCGGTGGTTTCGGAGCTTTTCCCGAACGATCGTCTCTCCGTATCGATCTTCGAGCGCGACTATGTGTACAGCCCCGATGTCTACGAACCGTCGTTCGAGTTCTTTGCGACTCCCGAGACGTCCCGCAATACCGCTCCCGGTCGGACCGAGATCTACCGCCTCGCGTCGGAGGACCTCGAAGCGCTTCGCCTACGTCTCGATGAGCTCCCGAATCTCGCCTACTACATGCCCAATTACCGGAACACCAATTCGAGCCACTGCCTCACGGTTACGGGACTGGAAGACGTCGGCAGGTCCGAGCTCGACTTCATCGTAGCCTTTCAGGAGGACCCGTCGGCCGCGACCTGGTCGGGTACCGAG
>JANQHZ010000688.1 GCA_028282445.1 Candidatus Binatia bacterium
TAACGTCCTGCCGGTCACCTGCGGCCGCTTGCGGCCGTCAGGTGCAACGGCTTGTTAGCCGTTTGTTTGCCACGAGGGTTCAAGCTCAACTCCCACCGAAGAAGCATGCAGCGTCGCATTCCCGGACAGTTTCAAGATCATTCGCTACGAGGACTTCGGGTTCCGTTCGCCACCAATTGTGCGACTCAATGCCGCCGCCCGCGTTTCTCCACGCTACCCATGACGAGTACTGGAATCCAATCGTGCCGCTGGGACGACGAAAGATTTCAACGACGACGACGCCATCGACACTAGTCCGCCAAGTAACGCACTCAGCGCTTGGGGCATAAGGCACCGAAGGTACGGTTTCAGGCATTAAGGATTCGTCAAACAGAGTGTGTGTTGCCATCGCAAGAGCTCAGATGCGGCGATACGGCTAACGTCCTGCCGGTCACCTGCGGCGGCTTGCCGCCGTCAGGTGCAACGGCGTGTTGGGGTGTTGCCCGTGTCGACAGGCGAGGGCTCCCGCGATGACTTCGTTGTACGCGTGAGCGTACGTGATCGATTCATCAGCCAAGGGATGCGTGCACCCGCTCGGGAGCTGGAAGGTGGGGAGGTCGGCGAGGAGTTCACGGGAACCCCAATCTATTCCAACGGGGTTGGCTGCGATCGTTCCGGCAACAGCGAGTCGCGGTGCGTTGCTCGCAAGATCGGCCTGCGCGGTCGCAACTGCTGCCGCACGGATGTCTTGATCGGTTCCCCACCATAAGACGGTCGGAGTGAAACTGTGCCGGAACACGACACCGACTAGGATGGCAACCGCACCCAATCCCAATACAACGACGACTCGTACCCAGCGATTCATTCTCTGAGTCTTCCGGAATCAGCCCAACCTATACTTATCCGGATCCCGGTATGACGGGGCTGTATTCGGCTTGACTGGTATGAACGGTTCGGGGGGTTGGCGATTTCATCTCTGTTTCAGAATGTTAGGCGATCCTGAGGGGGTTGGGAAGTTCATATCTGAATCCTGGTATGAGCGGCGGGCTAGAGGGTGTCGATGGGGCTGCGGACTCCGTTGGCGCCTTGGTTGAGGACGTGGGTGTAGATCATCGTTGTCCGGACGTCGGTGTGCCCCAGAAGCTCTTGGACGGTTCTGATGTCGTATCCGTCCTCGATCAGGTGGGTGGCGAAGGAGTGTCGTAGAGTGTGGAGCGTGGCTCGCTTGGCCAAGCCGGATCGGGTGACCGCCTGCTTGAAGGCCTTCTGCAGGATCGACTGATCTAGGTGGTGCCGCCCCTGCTCGCCCGTTTTCGGGTCTCGCCAGCGGTTGCGTTGCGGGAACACCCACTGCCACCGCCACTCCCTGGACGCGTTGGGAAACTTGCGCCGGAGGGCGTGCGGCAGAGGGGCTCGGCCCCAGCCGTCCTCGATGTCTGATTGATGGACGCTCCGAACCGAATCCAAGTGACGCTGCAGGTCGTCCCGCACGGCCACCGGGAGTATGCTGCGCCGGTCTTTGCCTCCCTTGCCTTGGCGAACGACGACCTCGCCAGCAGCGAAGTCCAGGTCCTTTACCCTGAGCCGGAGGCACTCGACGACCCTCAAACCGGAACCGTAGAGTAGAGACGCCGCCAGGTTCTGAACTCCATCGAGCAGCACCAATACGGATCGGACTTCGTCGCGAGTCATCACCACAGGGAGTCGTCGGGTACGGCGCGCACGAACCAGGCCTTCGAGCTCGCCCACTTCCCTGTCGAGGACATGTCGGTAGAGGAATAGAATCGCGGAGAGAGCCTGCGTCTGCGTCGGCGCCGCGACGTGGTCGCTGACCGCCAGATGCGTGAGGAATTCGTTGATCTCGACTGCTCCCATCTCGGCCGGATGGCGTTTGCCGTGAAAGAGCACAAAACGACGAATCCATCGCAAGTATGCAGTCTCCGTGCGCCGGCGGTAGTGGCGAGCCCGCATCGCCAGCCGAACCTGCTGCAATAATCGGGGTCTGCCGGAGTAACGGCCCTGCGTCTCACCGACGCATGAGGGGTACTTCACCCAAGATACCTGCGGAATCACTCATGAAGACTACTGGACAAGTACACCCAGCTCAAGTCTCTAAGCTACCCCGAGACAAAGTGCGCCGCGAGTCCACAAAGGTATCGCGCTTCCAGCCGGTGGCGCGTGCTTCATCGCCAAGGCTTTGGAGAGCGAGTTGTGTCGCACCTACGTTGGGTGGGCGTCGCTGTAGATTACACGGCACCAAACGGTCCGGCATCAACCCAGGGGACTCCGCCACTCGGCCACCATCGGTGCTTATCTGTGTTCATCTGTGGCTCGACCAACCGCCAAGCCCATCAGCGTTCATCTGCGATCCCAACTAGAGATCGCGCAGCATCTGCTCGACGCCGATCCGTGTTTCGGGTCGAACGCCCTTGTCCAAGGCCGCTTGCAGATGCCGCCTCGCCCGGTCGCGGTCGCCGAGGGTTGCGTAGACCTGGCCGAGCACGGCGTCGATGTCGGGATCGTGCGGGCTGAGCTCGGCGGCCGTCACGAAATGCGGCAGCGATTCGCGCGCCGCTGCCGCGCTCTGGTTGCCGTCGTAGAGAATACTCAGCCCCAGGTTGAAGATCGCGTCCGGGTCGATCGCACCGCCGTCGACGGCCTTCTGGTAGAGGGCTCGGGCTTCCGCGAAGCGCTGCTTGCGCATCTCGATCGTACCGAGGTTGCTGTAGATTCCATGTAGGCCGAGCGGCGAGTTTCGGTACTCGAGGGCCCGACGCAACGGCGCCTCCGCCTCTGCGTCGCGGCCGGAGCGCAGATAGGCGGCGCCGAGCGACCGCCACGCCATGCCGGAGACTTCGGTCTTCTCGACGGTGTCGCTCCACAACGCGATGTCGTCGTGCCAGATGGGGTTGCGCTGCCACACCGCCACCGCCGACGCCAGCGCCAGGGGCAGAACGATCGCCAGAGCGCGCGGCGAAGCGAAGACTCCCGGTCGGATCTCGCGCGGCGGTGCGAAGCGATCGAGCGCGAACGCCACCAACAGGCTGAAGCCGACCGACGGCAGGTAGGCGTAGCGCTCAGCCATCGGCACTTCCGGAATTTTCCAGAGTATTGCCAGCGACGGCGCGATCGCGACCGGGATCCACAAGGTGGCGAAAACCCAGCGCCACTCCCCTGCTCGCCAACGAAGCACGGCGAAGGCCGCGCAACCGACCAGCAATGCGAGCCCGGCGATCGAGCCGACGCCGCGTGGCACGACATCGATATAGGCGTTGAGGGGGAGGGGCCATACGAGCTCGCGAACGTACGCCCCGAGCGCCCACAACATCGACGGCAGCGCGGACCATACGGAAGCTTCGCCAGGCTGGCTGCCGACGACGTCGCCGATCGCCACCGTGCGCAACCCGACGTACACCACCAGCGCGACCGCGACCCCGCTGTATCGTCGCAACGCTCGGCGGTCGAGGCCGCACTCGGGATCGAGCCAGTCGCGCATGAGCAAGAGCGGGTACAGAACGATCGCGACCTCTTTCGCCCCCAACGCGACGAAAGCGAACAATCCGGATATGGCGACGCGCGGCGGCGAGGGGCTCGGCTGCCGCAATACGATCAACGCCGCCAAAACGAAGAGCGTCGCCAGCACGTCCGATCGGCCGGCCGCCCATGCGACCGATTCCGTGTGCACCGGATGGAGCGCAAAGACAGTGCCGGCGATGAGTGCCGCGGACTGCGCCGGCCCCGCGCCTCCGAGCAGTTGGAGGCAAAGCGCCGCCACCAGCATCGATACCACGGCGTGCGCGAGGATGACCGAAAAGTGATACGGCAACGGCTGGTCTCCGCCGAAGGCCCGATCGATCAGATAGCTCGCCGTCGTCGTCGGGCGGTAGTAGTCCGGGCTGTAGTGCGGGATCCCACGCGGCGTGATCAAGACGTCGCCGATCGAATCGAAGACGACCAGCTGGCGCTCCAGGATGATCGGGTCATCCCAAACGAAGCCGTTCGACAACGCGTTCGCGTACACCGCGCAGGCCACCAGCCCGACGACGGCGACGCCCGCCGTCCAGAAGGGGCCCGCACTCCCCGATGGGGAATCCGCCGCCGGTACGTCTCGAGAGACTTGCGGCCGCTTCGCGCGCTTGCCCTTGGCCTTGGCCATCGCCCTATCGCATCATCTGGGCGACCAGGAGCGCCCAGAACCAGAACAGCGCCAGAGCCAGGTCACCGGACGCCAGACCCACCACCAGCCCGCTCGCCGC
>JANQHZ010000690.1 GCA_028282445.1 Candidatus Binatia bacterium
GGCCGGGAAGATGCGCGAAGAGGTTCGCCTGATCCGCGAGATCTTCGCTGCCGGTAACGGTTTCGGTTTTCGCTTCGAGGGCGAGCACTGGCAGCTCAATATTCCGGCCTTCATTCGTCCAGGCGCGCGCGCCGATCTACCGATCTGGGTGGCGGCGGTGAACGGACCGATGATGCGCGCCGCCGGCAGCGTTGCCGACGGGCTGGTCGGCCACCCGATTGCGACGCGTCGCTGGCATCGCGAGCAGACCCTGCCGACGGTTCGCGCCGCCGAGGACAAGGCTGGCCGTCCGTCCGGAGCGTGCGCACTCGTCCCGTACGTCATGACCTCGCTGCACAGCGACCGCGGCCGAGCGGTCGAAAACGCCAAGAAGCAGATCGGCTTCTACTATACCTCGAAGCTCTACCACTCGATTCTCGAGCCGCACGGAATGCTCGAAGTAGGGGAGCAGTGCCGCGCCGCACTGCGAACCTTCGACATCAACGCGATGGCGGCGGCGGTACCGGACGAGCTCGTCGACGAGATCGCCATCGCCGGCACACCGGACGAGGCGCGCGACCGTCTGAAGCAGTGGGACGGTCTGTGCGAGGAGGTCTTGCTCTATGCACCGTCGGTCGGTGTTGCCAAGGAGGACCTGGCGACCAACCACCAGCTCATGCTGGAGACCTTCGGCTCGAACTAATCGCGGTCTGCCGGCCTCTAACGGCTGGGTAGCTGGCGGAACACGATGCGGTGTCCGAATAGCTTGACGAACTCGCGGAAGGTCGTCTCGGCGACTCGGCTGAGGCGCGGCATGTTGAAAGGAGTCGCGTCGCGGATCTCCATCGCGCCGGCTTCGCCTTTGAGTCGGCGCAGCTCCTTCTGGTGGTGCGGCACGTTGAGCCAGCGCTCGATCAGGTGCTCGTCGACCTCCATGTGGAATTGGAAGCCGTAGACATTGTCCTCGTAGCGGAAGGCCTGGTTCGGACACCCCGGCGAGCTCGCCAGGTGGACGGCGCCGTGCGGGATTTCGAACGAATCCCCGTGCCATTGGAAGATCTGCTCGTTCGGCTGTAGGTGCGCGAGGAGCGGATCGTCCGTGGCCTCTGGGGTAGGGGAGACCGGGTACCAACCGATCTCCTTCTCGGGGCTCGGCCGGACCCTCGCGCCGAGGGTCTTGGCGATCAGCTGCGAGCCCAGACAGATCCCGAGGATCGGCATCTGGCGCTCCATCGCGCGCTCGATCAGCCGCAGCTCGGTCGCGAGATGCGGATGTTCCTCGACCTGGTCGACGTTCATCGGCCCGCCGAGGACGACCAGCCCATGGTAGCGGTCGATCTCCGGCTCGGCGTGCGGATGGCGCCCGAAGTTGACGTAGCGAATGCGAAACCCGGCGTCCTTCAGGAGCGGGTTCAGCGTCCCAAGGATCTCGTGCGCGACATGCTGGAAGACGAGAATCTTCACGGAGGAGAACGTACCGGTAGCCGAGGCGCGATTCCACACGGCCTCCATTCAAGCCGCGGCGTCGAAGATGAGTGTCAGCCGCCGGCGATTGGCCGCGCGTCCAGCCAGGTGTCGTTCAATCCGAAGTTGATGTTGGCGCCGCGGGGGGGCACAGGTGCCACGGTTGGTTTTTCGATCAGAGATCCCGGCGTACGAAACAGAACCCACCCATCGGGCGAAAACTCGACCACGAAGGAGCCGTTGCCCTGCGGATCCACCCCGACGCCGTCGCCGCTGTTCCACTGCGCGTCGTCGATGTTCGGCTCGACGACGGCCTGGCCGCCGATCTCGCTGCGAACAAATACCCATTGCGTCGTGCCCCGCTCCCGCCGAGCGCTGACTAAGAACGCGCCTTCGGCGCGCAGGGAGTGAAACTGGATGTCCGTCCAATCAGACGGAACGGCGGGAAAGATCCGGAGGCGACTCTCGTTGCTGTCGAGCAGCATCTCCTGAATGACTGTGGCGGCGTGCAGCGGGGTTTCGATCACCGGAGCATCGAACTCCGAGTACATCGTGGTTGGGCTAACGACGGCTTGCGAAGCCCGGATGGTTCGCAGGCCCTCCAGGAAGTCGTAGGCCCGATCTCCATCGCCGAGGATGGCTGCGATGCTCGCGGCGGCGGTATAGGAATAGCCATAGAGAGCCTCGGGGAGACTATGCCAACGCGTCAGGCTGCGTTCGATTAGCTGCCGGTCGGCGGGGTCGTCAGGGGTTAGGGTCCGCAGCGGGTAGATGCCCAACAGATGAGACCAATGGCGGTGACTGACGTCGTAAGGGACGCCCCGGCCGATCATGATGCCGTTCGCGTCGGTATGGGTCGGCACCAGCCGCTGGTGAATGTCTCGCCAGGCGGCGATCAGCGGCTCCTCGACCTCGCTACGTCCCTGCTCGGAAGCCACCGCCAGCAACCTTTTCACAGCCCAGTGAAGCAACTCGAGGTCGTAGCTGCAGTCCGCTACGTTGCCGTACTCTGGGCTATGGGTGGGCGGGAGATGCAGGAGGCCGTCGTCGCCCTCTTTCAGAAAGTGCCGATAGTAGTTCACCGCACGTATCAGCAACGGAAACAGGACTGCATCGCGCAGAGCAGTGTCACCGGAATAGCGGACTTCTGTGTCGACGTTGTGCAGCGCCCAAAGGAGGTTGCCCGACTCGAAGGCTATGTCTTCGCGCGCGATCTCCGGCCGCCCACCGGGTTGCCCGGCGTGCGCGTACAGGTCCCAACCTGACGAGTTTCGTCCGATGGCATACGAGTCGGCGCGAAACGGTGCGGCGACGTTGCGAGCGAGAGCCTCACGATTGATGTCCAGCTGATGACTCAGCGAGCTTGCCAGCTCGAGGCGATTTGCCGCGTATACGCCCGAGTAGGCCAACTGCACGTTGAGGTTCCACCACACCGCATTCCACAGCGTCGGCTGTAGCCACGGCCCGGAGTTGTCGAGAATCTGCCCTCTCTCCCGTGTCGCACTGCCCAACTTATACTGTTGAATCCAGTAGAAGCCGTCCCAGAACGGGTCACCCGTCGAGACGAAGCTGGATGGGTAGTAGTTGTGCCACCAATCGCGGTGTGCGTGCTCCCAATCGGCTTGATCGGCTGCTGCGGCGGCACGCACCGCTGCCACCGTCGCAGCCTCAGCCTCGTTACCGGGAAAGCTGTGGAGAGCGCTGAGCCAGAGTGTTCTTCGTTGACCGGCCGTGCTTTCGAGAAGAGCTACTGCCGTCTGCCCGCCGGCGTGTAGCTGGTGGGTGATCAATCGCACGCCATCGGCAAGCGTGGTTGTTTCCGGCGGTGGATTCGGCGGGTGGCGGTCCAAGCCGAGGAGCGACGCGCGCGAGCTGACCGCCTCCTCGGGGTGGTAGCGGAACACCGCGCCGGCCAATTCGCCTCGGCCCTCGATCGAGAACCGCATCACCGGCTCGGCCGCATGTACGATCGCCGACCAATCGAGGTTGCCCTCCTGCGAAGCGAGGGTGCCCGTGGCCTCGGCGTCCCACAGCGACAGTCGAGCCGTCCCGTCTACGATCGGTGCCGGTAGCTCGAGGCGAAGGTGACCAATGAAGATCCGTCCTCGATTGAGTACCTCGGTGGAGTCTTCGCTGAGGTCGTCCTCGTCGACCGGACGATGGTCGTGCGCCGACGAGTTGCCCACGTCGAATCGGATGGTTCGTTCGTTCAACTGGTACATCAGCGTTCCCAGCTCGCCGTTGCCGAGGAATGGGCCGTCCTGCCATTGCTGGGGGAGCCGGTCCCAATGCAGATCGCGTCGATCGAGAAATGCCTTCCAGTCGATCTCGTTTCGCAGCTGGGGCTCGCTGGTCGCGTCGTCCGAGCCGCAGGCTGCAAGCACGACCAATGTCGACACGAGGGCCCTCAACAATAGGCGAGGCCCTTTCTGAAGTCGCCTACGCACCGCAGGCCGCCGCGCCGGCATTTGGTACCGTGATGAACACGATCGTCTCCGGACTGATGACGATTTCTGTCGTGCCGACCGCCGGATCCAGTGCGGGTGGCTCGCCGAGCGGTCCCGCCGCCAGGGGAACGCCGTTGAGCTGGACCGATCGACTGAGAAGGTCGCTGGCTGACAGCTCGAATACGCTCGCCCCACTTCGATCCAGGATGACCGGCGTCGCAATCTCGCGGTCGAGGTTGAGAACGGCCAAGGTCACGGCGCCTGCTTCTCCCTGTTTGGCGCAGTGCGTGTAGACTCGCAGGTGTGCCGGAAAATCCGTCCCCTCCAGCCGCAGTGAACGTTCGCCCATCAGACGTCGCCACAGGACCGCAGCCCAGTACGCCGGCGTCGGTTCGAGCGTAGAGGCGTCGATCAGTCCGTAGTCGCCCCCGATTAGCGTATTGTGGAAGTCTACGGAAACGCCGCGAAGCGCCTGAAGGCCAAGATGGTCGACGTAGCGAATCGCCTCGACGAACGCGGGGCCTAGTTCCGGATCGCCACCACACGAGGCGTTTCCGGTCTCCGTGTTCCAGAGATCTGCGGTGGGGGCGAATCGGTCGCGTAGGTTCGCGTAGTGCGAGGCGACTTCGGCCGCCCGGTCGAGCTCTTCGATATTCAGGAAGGTTGCGAGGTCCACCGTCGGTTCGAGACCGCACCGTGTCGAGACTGCTGGATAGAAATGATAGGAGACCACGTCGAAGTGCTGTCCGCTCGTTGCGAGCGCGTCGGGTGTGAGAATGCCCAGGGGCACCGGCCCCAGGATGAGCTCGCCGCGATCGCCAATATTGCCTGCACCGGGCCCGACGATCAGCGCATTCGGCAGGAGCTCGTCGCGCAGAGTAGTGAGCCTTTCCAGATCGAGGGCCAGGTCGTCGGCGTCGTAGGCTGGGTTCGTTAGTCCGGCGAGGTTGAGCAGATTGAGCTCGTTGCCGAACTCGATGCCAAACACGGGATGGTCCCTCGCGGCGCTGTACTCGAGGAGGGTTCGCGCACCTCGATCGGTCCAAGCGCCGTCGGGGTCGCGGGTGCCGTCGCTGATTGCGATCGCGGCGACAATCTCGAGATCGAGCGCGATTGCGAACTCAACGGCTCCATCCCACTGTGCCCGCGTGAGAACGTAGCTATACCCCGGCGGGGGGGCGGCTGCCGGCTCCGGAGAGAAGTCATGATACGTCTCGCTGGCGCCGCTTCCACTGATACGAAGAAGCGCCGGAGCCAGCTCCGACGTAAGTCGTCGGAGTCGCGGCCGCTTGAAGTCGAAAGGTGGATCTTCAACGCGGATCGGTCCCGGAACCGGCCCCCAGAAGTCGCCGTCCACGATTTGCTGCATCTCGATGTTGAACGAGATGAACCGCTCGCTGACGGTCGCAGCAATGCTGGCACGCGAAAAGTCGATTGACCCCGCGGTGGAATCTGAGTTGCTGTCGCCGCACCCGCCGGTGGTGAGCGTGGC
>JANQHZ010000725.1 GCA_028282445.1 Candidatus Binatia bacterium
CGGGGGAGAAGTGGTGCGTTCTCGATCCGGCCGCCGACTGGCACATCGTTGCGGCAACGGCGCCGGAAGGCGCGGTGCTGCTCCTGGTCGAAGGTGGGCAGGCGACCTTGCGGTCACTCGCGAGCTTCGACGGCAGCGAGCAAGCCGCAGTCGTCTACGACGGCGTGGCGGCAATCCGAACTTTGGTGGGCGGCGCCGACGCTGTCGGCGCGCTCGAGGATCTGCGCCGTACGCAGACTGCACTCGCACTGGCCGAAATGCTGGGTGGAATACGGGCTGCGCTCGACGCCACCGTCGCCTACGTCGGGGAGCGTGAGCAGTTCGGCCAAAAGATCGGCGTCTTTCAGGCCGTCCAACACCAGGTCGCCGACATGTCGCTCGCGTACACCGCGTCGCGCCATCTCGCGTGGCGAGCGATCACCAAGCTCTCGAACGGTACGGTCGAAGGGACCGAGCTAGAAGTCGCTGCGGCCTTCGTTTCGCGTTCGTTCAAGGACATCACGATGACCGCGCACCATTTGCACGGCGGCGCCGGCTACGTCATCGAGCATCCGCTCCACTACCACTCGGAGCGGGCGCAGGCGTTGGCGATCCGCTATGCCCCCGAGGCGGATGCGCTGGCTGCGGTCGCCGACGACCTGCTCGGGCCGGTTACGCCGTAGGCTTGCGGCGCCGGCGTAGACTCAAACGTCTTCGAGCTCGGCGTCGGCGGGGATGCCCAGCGTACCCATGAGTGCGGTGTCGATGGCCGCCAGCGTCATGCTGACGGCGAACAGCCCAACCAGGGGTTGCCACGAATACTGGGAGATCTCCGTCCAATCCAGAACCAGCGGGGCGGCGGTCGCCACCAAGGCTCCGACCACCGCGGCAATCGCGATCGGGTTTGCCGAAGCCGACAGCCGCGCGAAGCGGCAGACGAGGGCAAACGCCAGGTAGAGGGAGAGGGCGGTGAAGAAATAGTACGGAATCAGAATCAGCCAATGCAACGAGCTCAAGAGAACCTCCAGTCAGTATTCCAGTGGTAGGAGGGCGCCCGGGGGAAGTCAAACGAGATCCGGGTCGGTAGCGACCGGTTGTTGTGGGGCGCCCCTCACTCTTCGACGAGATCCATCGGCGTGAGGATTTCGGGGGGTACGTCGTCGAGAAAGCGCGACGGTTTCGAAAGCACCATCCCGGCGGCGCGGTCGTACATGTTGATCGGGTAGCAGATATACAGGTTTTGCTTGGCGCGGGTCGCGGCCACGTACAGCAACCGGCGCTCTTCTTCGAGCTCTTCGTCGTCGTGCATGCTCTGCACGGACGGAAAGCGCCCGTCGACCGCCCACAAGATGAAAACGCTGTGCCACTCGAGGCCTTTCGCCGAGTGAATCGTCGAGAGCGTCAGCAGTCCCTCGGGTTCGTCGATCGCAACCACGTCACCGACACTGTCGCTCGGCGGCTCGAGCGCCATATCCGCCAGGAGCGTCTCGAGCGACTTGTAGCGGGCGGCGATGCTGACCATGTGCTCGAGGTCCTTTGCCCGCTTCGGGTAGTCGTCGCGATGGATACGCTTGAGGTGCGGATCGTAATATTGCAGCACCTGGTTGAGCTGCTCTTCGGGGTGGCGATCGGCTTGCCGCACGTTGCGAACGAGGCCGGCAAGGGCGCGCAGCGCGGTGGAGTAGGAACGACCGCTCTGCGCGTCGAGAAGCTCCGCGGGGTCCTGGCTGGCGGTCAGCTCGGCGGTCAGCGATTGCGCGCGTCGCGGTCCGACGCCCTCGAGGATGAGCAGGACGCGGTGCCACGACACCGCGTCTCGCGGGTTGGCAACCACCCGCAGGTGGGCAAGTGCGTCTTTGACGTGAGCGGTCTCGATGAACTTGAACCCACCTCGCTTGACGAAAGGGATGTCGTGACGCGTCAGCTCCAGCTCCAGGTCGAAGGCATGAAAGCTCGAACGGAACAGTACCGCCATCTCGGGCAGGGGCACTCCCTCCTCGCGCAGCTCGAGAATGCGCTGGCAGACGAAACGGGATTGAAAGTTCTCGCTCTCCGCGGCGATCAAGAGCGGTGACTCACCGTCCTTTTTCACGGTGTACAACGACTTCGAGTAGCGTTCTCTCGCCTGCGCGATGATGTGATTGGTGACGTCGAGAATCGGCTGGGTGCTGCGATAGTTCTCTTCCAGCGTGACGATCTGCGTACCCGGGAAGAGATCCGGAAAGTCCATGATGTTGCGAAAGCTGGCGCCTCGAAAGGCGTAGATGCTCTGGGCGTCGTCGCCGACGGCCATGACGTTCTCGTGTTGGCAGGCGAGCAACCGGACGATCGCTGCCTGCAGCGGATTGGTGTCCTGATACTCGTCGACCATGATGTAGCGGTATTGGCGAGACAGTTGATCGCGTACCGACTCCTGGGTTTCGAGCAGTCGGTGCAGAACCAGGAGAAGGTCGTCGTAATCGAGCAGTTGGCGCTCGGCCTTGTAGGCTTCGTACGAGGTCAACAACGCCTGTAGATCGTCGGCGTGGTCGATCAAATGGCTGTATGAGGTCTCGAGCAGCTCGCCGAGAGTTCGCGACTTGTTGACCGCCATGCTGAAGATCGAGGCGATCGTCTGCTTGCGCGGAAAACGTTTCTCTTTTTTGTCGAAGCCCAAGCGTGCCCGCACCAGGTTGATGACATCCTCGTTGTCGCCTCGGTCCAGGATCGTGAATCCGCTGTCGATACCCAAGACCTTGGCGTGGCGTCGCAACACAATGTTGGCGAAGGAATGAAAGGTCCCGCCCGCGACGTCGTCGCAGCGGCCGTCGAGCAGGGAGCTGGCCCGCCGCAGCATCTCCGAGGATGCCTTTCGCGTGAAGGTGAGCAGCAAGATCGAACGTGGGTCGATCCCCATCTCGACCAGGCGAGCGACCCGAAACACCAGAGTTCTGGTCTTACCGCTCCCGGCGCCGGCAATGACCAGGACCGGCCCCTCGGTGGTGGTCACCGCCTCGAGTTGCGACCCGTTCAGTAACTGGTCGTATTCGATGCGGAATCGTGGCTCCCGCTGTTTCTGCGGGCGCAGGACGTAGGTGCCGGATCGCGCCATGAGTGGCCGACTCTGGCGAGCGCTCCGCCGCCGGTCAATGGCGGGGTAGGGCGCCGGGGACTCCTCGACCCGGAGCCACCTTGCTACGATAGCGGCGTGACTCGGATCGCCGATAAGCAGCTCGATCTACGCGGGGTCGAATGCCCCCTCAACTGGGCACATGCGCGAGTGGCTCTCGACGAGATGAACCCGGGGGAGCGACTCGAGCTACTGCTCGACGACCCGCGTGCCATCCGGGATATCCCAGCGGCGGCTGAAACCTGCGGCTTCGCCGCGGAACCGCCCGAAACGAGGGACGGCTTTTGGAGCCTCACGATCGAGGTCTGACGCGGCAGGATCCCCTGATCGAAGCCGCGGGTGCTACAAACCGAGGCGGATGGCGGGCCGGGCTGGTCAGCTCGTCCGCCGCCATTCTGTTGGCGGGCGGCGCGGCTCGCGCCGGCTCGGCGTCAGAAAGTCGGGATCGAGACGCCGATTGCGAGAAGCAGCGCCAGCATCGTGAGGCCCAGGACGGTGGTCGTTGGGATTGCGTCTTCCATGGCTACCCGTACAAGCGAAGCGCGTGCCGACCGGCGGAGGCGCATAGTGCAGGCGCTCGCGCGCACC
>JANQHZ010000734.1 GCA_028282445.1 Candidatus Binatia bacterium
GGTGTCCATCGACAGGCCGATTCGTATGCGCGCTTCGTCTCGTTCGAGCGAATTGCCGCCGCCGCTCCGAGCGAGCACGAGACCGATCAGGACACTGACGGCGAGCGACGCCACCACGAGGAAAGACTTGAAACTCATTGCTTCTCCAGAGTTGCAGCCCCGGTTCTAGTGTTCCGAGTCGGAAGTTCGTTGCAATCATTTCGGCGAGCAATCGGCGTTCGTGCCAAGGCGCGACGACGAAGCAATATCAGGGATATTTCGAGGAGGAGCAACGCCGGCACGGACGTCGAGGGCCGGCGAAATTGAAACGAATTCCCGACTCGGGACACTAGCACGGTGCGACCGGGCATGTCTTGCCGATCAGCCGGGCGTTCCACTTGACCAATCGGGTGCGCATCTTGTGCACCCGCTGCGGATGGCGCTGGGCGACGTTGGTCGTTCCGAGCGGATCCCGGTGCAGATCGTAGAGCTCCTCCGTGCCGCGGGCAGGCACGTAGGTGAAGCCCCATCGCGAACCTTGTCTGAGGTATAGACCGATATCAGCCGTCGCGCGCGGCAAGTCGTTGCTGCGGTCCCGATCGGAATGCGACGCCGCGACCTCTCGGGTCGGGAGCCGGGTGCGACTCGTGCGCCCAAAGATGCGGTTGCGACCCCAGGCAGCGTTTGCATCGGCTGCGACCTGGCGGACGCTGTGCCCCGATGAGCAATCGTGCGACGAAGCCTGCCCGTAGTCGAGGATGGTTTCGAAGATGTCTCCGAAGTTGATGAGGTGCGTTCGCCGCTGAGCCGCTTTGATTTCGCGAGGCCAGCGGATGACGACCGGGGTGCGAAAGCCGCGGTCGTGTGCCGAGAGCTTTCCATGGTCCTCCCCGATCGCGTTCCAATACGGAGTGGGGCGGTCGAGTCGCTGGATCCAGCCGTTGTCGGCCAGGTAGATGACAACCGTGTCGCCGCCAATGCCGCGTTGGTCCAGGAACGCGAGGATCTCCCCGAACGCCCGATCCATTCGCGTGAGGTTTGCAAAGTAGTCGACCGCCGACGTTGCCAAGCCTCGCCACTCGTACAGCTGCTTGGGGTCGTCGGGCGGGTCGTGTGGTGTGTGGGGCAGTGACGGTGCGATCCATGCGAACCAAGGTCCGGTTTGCGCGTCGACGAAGTGATAAAACTCGTCGGTGGACTGGCGTACGAAGCGATTGCTGCCGCGGACCCCGAGTGGGCCGGGGGGCTGCTCCATGGTGCCGGCGTCGAAGCCGGCGTCTCGAAAGGAGCCCTCCCACATCTTGCCGCCTGCGAACGAGCTGTAGCCGGCTCGTCTGAGCAATCTCGGGAGCGTGAAGTCGGCATGTCGAGCTGCTTGGCTAGGCGCGACGTCGCGGTGCTCGAGCACGAGCTTCTGCGCCGTTCGCTACCACACCGCGGCTCGCATCCCGGTTACGAGGGTGCCTGTCGACGGGCGACATGCAGAGGCGGTCGAATAGCCGTTCTCGAAGACCACGCCTTCGGCGGCCAAGCTGTCGAGATGGGGGGTCTTGGCGAACTCGTGCCCTTGAAACCCGTAATACGTGAAGTCGATATCGTCGCCGATCAGCAGCAGGATGTTGGGGGGCTGCTGTGCGAGGCCTGGGCTCAGGAGGAGAGCGACCAGGAGAACTGCTCGGCGAAACAGCATGCGAAGACACTGCCCCAAAGGTTGTCGCCGATTCAACAAGTCTGTCTTTGCACCGGCTCGCTCCAGAAGCGGTGGAATGCTGCCGGCAGCTCACTTGGGGCGGACAGCCGCTCGATACCGCCGTGCGGGTCGATCGAGTTGAAGGTATTCCAGAACAGCAGCGATTCGCCCGGGTGCCCCCTGCGAGCGGCGTCGATGAAGGCGGCAAAGGTCTTGGCGGTGTAGGTCGGCTCGAGCTCGATGCCTTCGAGCTCGTGGGCGGCGCGGGCGGCGCGCTCGCCGGCGACGGTTGGCACCCCGTAGCCGTCGCCGAGGTACTCGCGTGAGATCTGGAAATCCTCCCGCGCCAGTGCAAGCGGCGGTACGGCTTGGCCGCTTCGCCGAAGGCGGCGGACGGTCGCCGCAGCGAGCTTGGCCAGGCGGCGTCCGGTCGGCGCCAGGAGGTCGGTTACGAGCACCGAGACGACACGACTCCTCAGCCCTGCGATACGCAGTCCGGCGACGAGCCCGGCTGCGGTGCCGCCGGTTCCGAGCGCCGTGAAGATGATGTCGGGTTCCGGAAGCTCGCCCGCTCGTACCTGTTCGGCTAACTCCATGCCGGCGCGAACGAAGCCGATCGCGCCCAGCGCGTTGGTTCCGCCGGTTGGGATCAGCTCGAGAGGCTCGCCGCGCAGCATGCCACCGGCGATCAGGGAGAGCCCGCGTGTCGCGACTCCGGTGACCGACTCGGCCAGGTGCATCTCGGCTCCGTACGCGTGCATCAGCTGCATCGCCTCGAGCACGTGGTCGGTCACGGGCTGCGGCAACAGCACCAGGACCGATCGCAAGCCCGCTTGTCGCGCCGCGATCGTAGTCGCCAAGCCGTGGTGGGTTCCCGTACCGCCGGTCGTCAGAACGCCGGCGCGACCCCGTTCGAGCGCTCGACCGATCAAGTACTCGAGCTTGCGGGGTTTGTTGCCGCCGTACAATGGACCGCTGCGATCGTCGCTCTTGATCCAGAGCGACGGCCCGCCCAGGCGCGCTTCGAGGGCGCTCATCCTGCGCACCGGCGTCGGTAGCTCGGTGAGGGGGAATCGCGTTAGGCCAGGGGCGAAATCGGACACCGACTCGGTCATGGACGCGGTGAGTCAGTCCCAGCGGTGGGGCACGCGACGCAGTTTGCCGAGGTCGTGTCCGCTCATTGCGAGTCGTTCGACGAGGGCGTCGTATTCCCTGGCCGCTATCTCCGGAGTCCGCGCCATGATCCAGGCGTAGCTTCGGTCGGGGACCCCGATCAAGGTGGTCCGGTAGTCCTCGTCGACGTAGAGGATCAGATAGGGGGCCTTGATCGGCCACACGAACTGCATCCGCCATTCCGTCTTGGTGCGCTCGTCGTATAC
>JANQHZ010000746.1 GCA_028282445.1 Candidatus Binatia bacterium
GGCGCCGACGACGGCTACGCCGTCTTCGCCTCGATCGCCGCCATCGCCGAGCTGCAGCGACAATCGATCCCGCACGCGCGCTGCTTCGTTCTCATCGAGACCTGCGAGGAGAGCGGCAGCTACGACTTGCCGGCATATCTCGAGCGGCTGGCGCCGCGGATCGGAACGCCCAGCCTGGTGGTCTGCCTCGACTCGGGCTGCGGCAACTACGAGCAGCTTTGGGTGACGACGTCGTTGCGCGGCGTCGGCGGCGGAACCCTCACCGTATCGACCTTGGAGGAAGGCGCTCATTCCGGCGCCGCCACCGGCGTCGTTCCATCGACCTTCCGGATCGCCCGAACGCTGCTCGACCGGATCGAAGACCGCGATAGCGGCCGCATGCTGCTGCCCGAGCTGTTCGCCGACATCCCGCCGCAACGCCAAGGCCAGATCGAAGCCGCCGCAGCCGTGCTCGGAGACGAGGTGAGGTCGAGCTTTGCCTTCGCCGGCGCGACTCATCCGGTTTCGACCGATCCAGCGCAACTGATTCGCAACCGCACCTGGCTCCCCGGCCTGGAGGTCACAGGCGCCGACGGCATTCCCGCAATCGCGAGCGCCGGCAATGTGCTGCGTCCGACCACGGCCCTCAAACTTTCGATCCGCCTACCGCCCACCGTCGACGGAGGGGCCGCGACGAAAGCGATCCAATCGGCGCTCGAAAGCAATCCGCCCTACGGGGCCGAGGTCCGATTCGAAGCGGAGTTCGCGGCCGACGGTTGGAACGCACCCGCAGAGGCGCCGTGGCTGACCAAGAGTCTCGAAGCGGCGTCGCAAAGCTTCTTCGAGAAATCAGCATGCTACGTCGGCGAGGGGGGCACCATTCCATTCATCGCCATGCTCGGGAAGAGATTCCCCGCGGCGCAGTTCATCATCACCGGCGTGCTCGGACCCAAGTCGAACGCTCACGGGCCGAACGAGTTTCTTCACCTCGCGACCGCCGAGCGTCTGACCTGCTGCATCGCGCGGATCGTCGCCGATCACCACGCGAGAGGCTAATGTTCCGAGTCGGAAGTTCGTTGCAATAATTTCGGCGAGCGATCGGCGTTCGTGCCAAGGCGCGACGACGAAGCAATGTCAGGGAAATCTCGAGGAGGAGCAACGCCGGCACGGACGTCGAGGGCCGGCGAAATTGAAACGAATTTCCGACTCGGGACACTAGGAAGGCACACAGCAGCCCGGCAGCGGCCGCGATTCGCGGCGGCCGCGACTCCTCACACCTTCGGCAAGATCCAGCGCAGCGACAGGCCCAAGAGCAATGCGCCCACACCTCCCAAAATGTAGGGGAGATCGACCCCGCTTCGGTCCATCAACCATCCTGTGACCACGTTGGAGGTCAGCCCGCCGGCTCCGACTCCCAGCATCGCCAACATGCTCTGAGACGTCGACCGCAATTGCGCCGGCACGACCTGCTCGAGGTAAAGCGGCCCCCCGACCATCAGTCCCATCACGGTAATGCCGTGGAGGATCTGGACCGCATAGAAGAGGAACGGATCGGTGAGCGTGCCACAGGCGAGCCAACGCATGCCGCCACTCACCACCCCGACCGTCAGCAGACCGCGCGCACCGATTCGCTGCAAACCGGTTCCGGCGAGCGCGATCAACGGAACTTCCAGGATCAGCATCACCACCCATAAGCGACCAATCGTATCGACTTCACCGCCGCGCGAACGTACCAAGATGGGAAACAATGCCATCGGGCCTTGCAGAAAAAGGAAGCTGGTGAACGCCACGATCAGCAGCGCCACGACCGGTCGCATCCTCAAGAGAGCACGCCAATCGCCGCGCCCGGCCCTCGCCGCAGTTGCGCCGGTGCGGGGCATGAACGGAGCAACCAGGGCGGCCAGGCACCCCAGCAACGCGATCAAGTAGAACATCAAAGGGAGGGCTGGTTCCGAGACCCCCGCCGTTACGACCGCCGAGGATCCGCGGGTCCACCATTCCAGCGCAGCGGGAAAAGCCGCAACCGCGATCAGGTAGCCGATCGTGCCGAACACGCGAGCGATCCCAAAGGCATGGGGGCCGGACTGCTCGAACGATCCGAGCGCGATCGATACCGAGACGGGAACGACAGCCGTCGCAAACAGCGCCAACACCGCAGTCGCCGCCAGGATGCCCCCGAAGCCCGAAGCGAACGATAGGCCGACGTAGGAGACCGCCGCGCACATCGCGAGAAATCCCAAGACCGTCGAGCGCGCACCGGTGCGGTCGGCTAGGTTTCCCCAGAAGGGCTGGGCGACCAGCCCGACCAGGGGAACCACGGCCATCACCAAGCCAACCTGAGTGCCGCTGAGGCCGGCGTTCTCCCGCAGGTAGAGACTATAGTACGGGAAGAATACGCCCAATCCGCCAAAGTACAGAAACCAGAACCCGGCGATCGAGATCCCTCCCGATCGGCGGGCGGCCACGGAGAGTCGGGAGTCGATCAGGCGGCGCTCCACTGTTGCCGGAGCGCGTGCATTCCAGTGACCATGGCCATGACGTCGACGGGCGAGTCGATCGGCTCTTGGCGAAACTCGCGGTAAGCGCGTGCAACGTTGAAGATCAATCGCTCCGGCTCGTTCCAACCGGCGTAGGGACCGAGATCGATCTTCTTGGCGGCGTCCAACTCCGACAATCCCGCGGCGAAAGAGCCCTCCGCTTCGGAACGAACATACGCGAGGTAGGCTTTCATCTCCTTCGGCCCTTCGAGCCCGCAGATCGGTCCATGGCCCGGTACGACCACCTCCGGGTCGAGCTCGACGATGCGGTCCAGCGCCGCACACCAGTTGGCAAAGCTCCCTTCCCACCCGATCGGCGTACACAAGCGGAACAGGATATCGCCGGTGAACACGACCCGTTGCTGGGGGAGGTGTACGATCACGTCGCCAATCGTATGCGCCGGCCCGACGTAGATCAGCTCGATCGGTAGCTCGGCGAGCTCGAGGTCCATACGATCATCGAAAACCGTCGTCGGAGGCTTGAGCTCGATTCCCGAAAAGTCGTACTGCTGCAGCGCGGCGGCGAAATCGGCCAACGCCGGGTCGTCGGCGGCGCCGTTGCGAAGCTGCTGCATGAGCTCCGGACTCTCCTTGCCGAACGCCTCGGCGCAAAGCCGGTGACCGATGATCTCCGCGCCGTGGAAGAGCTGATTCCCCCAGCAATGATCTCCGTTGTGATGGGTGTTTACGACCTTCGATGCCGGTTTACTCCAAACGCGGGCGTAGTGCTCGATCATCTGCCGGGTTCGCGGCAGATCCCAGAAGGTGTCGACCACCAACCCGTCGCCGCGATTGATCAGTCCCGAATTGCTCCAGCCGAGCCCCTTGTCCGGCTGAAGGCAGGCATACACGTCGTTTCCGATTTCCCTTAGCTCCATTCGAATCGACATAACACGACCGCAATAGAATGCCGAAATTCCCGCAACCCGTCTGATCTGTCGTACCACATGTGCAGCGGCGAGATTGTGTACAGCGTCGTGACGGCGTCGGCGCCACTTTGGTGACGTTTCTCGATTCCGCGAAACCCAACCCCGGCTAGCTCAACCGGCTCGACTGGCCCGTGCCTTGCATTGATACGACGGCGATATGGGCCCCCGGAGAGAAACGACCAAGCAGATGCCCACCCATAGGATCGAAGAAAATGCGATCGCTCACCGACTGAACCACCGCCGCTTGATCGAGAATCAACGCGGCGCCGCCCTCATCACCTCGCTGATCCTCCTGACCGCGCTCAGCGCGCTCGCCGCGGCCTACGCGATGAATGTAAGAGCCACCCTGGCTCTCGGCGGCATCAGCGGAGTTCGCCGATCGGCATTCTACGCCGCCGAGGCCGGGCTCAACGTCGGTATCACCAGCTTCGCCAACATCTTCCAGAACAGCGGCATCCCGCACGGTCTCGACTTCAGCCAGACCCTCGCCATCGGCGACAAGTCGACCGAGATCTCGATTACGGAGAGCGAGGGGTGTGCGCCATGCCCGGCCACACGGATCCCAGACGGCGAGGTTTTCGGAGGTCTCAACACGATCCCGTATCGCTACGTCGTGCAGTCCTCCTCGGAAGTGCCTCCGGGCGACAGCTCGGCCCACGTCGCGGGTGAGTTCGACATCCACAACATCCCGATCTTCCAGTTCCTCGCATTCATCGACTCGCACCTCTTCGTCATGCCGCTTCCGGACATGACGCTGCACGGTCGACTGCACACCAACAGCGATCTCTACATCCAACCGGACAACACCCTGCGCATTCAGGACGCACCTCCGGAAGTCCCCAACGTGCAGATCACCTCGGCGGGCGACATCTACCGCGGCGGACGCAAGTACAACTCGTCGTGGCGCTGTTGGGGTAACGCCTACATCGACAAGCTCGAGGACGTGGTCGATCCACCCGACGATCTCGACCCAAAGCTGCTCGTCTGCCCCGGCGGTACCAGCCCTTTGTCGGACTCCACGATCGCGCAGTGGAACGGCAGCATGAAGAACCACGTGCGAAACATCATCACGCCTCCGGTCGACATCATCGAGCGCGGGAACGGAGAGTACTGGCAGCGCGCCGATCTGCGTCTGGTGCTCAACCTCAACTCCGCACCGGCGCCAACCGACTTTTCCGCGGCCGACCTCTGCCCGGCCGGGTGGCCGAATCCCGCCGGTCTGGTCAGCCCAGCGCTCTATCCGATCGAGGTGCAGACCGCTTCCGGCGCCGTCGACGTCGTCAAGACCCGGCAGCTGCTTCGTTTCATGTGCGAACGCCGAGGAGCCCTCTTCTACAACGACATCCCCACCAATCCGGTCACCCCCCCCAACAACGACACCGCCGTCGCAGCCAACCCAGCGAGCTACAACCCACCCTTTGGCCTGAATCGGGTCTACCGGAGAGTCGGCGAAGACACCTCGGGCAACGGAGTCCTGAGCAACTGGGATCGCAACGACGACATCTGCCCGGCCGGAAACGGAGCCTCTCCGTGGTGGCGACCGCCTTCGTGCCCCTGGCCCAACACCGCACCGGTTGCCGAGTCTTGGTTTCGGGACATGGACTACCGACGTGGCGCTTTCTGGAATCACCGCGAACAGCAGTACATGTACCTCCTGAACCTCAACCTGCGCGCCCTCATCGAATGGAACGAAGTCAACGGTGGCCCGTTCTTTCCACCCAACGACACCAGCGATGGTGGCTTGGTCTTGTTTGCAACGGTGGCCGGTCCGGATTCGACGGCGAACAAGAACCGGTACGGAGTCCGCATCTTCGACTCGGCCGACCTCGACATGAGAAACAACACCTTCACGCCGGGCGTGTTCGATCCCACCGGGGTCACGGTGACCAGCGACCAAGCCGTCATCATTCAGGGCAACTACAACTCCAGGGACAAGTTTCCGGCGGCATTCCTCGCCGATGCGATCTGGATCCTCTCGCAAGGCTGGGAGGTA
>JANQHZ010000781.1 GCA_028282445.1 Candidatus Binatia bacterium
TCGCTCGTGGCGCGGCACATTGGCAATCCGTCGATCGTACTGTAGCCGCCGGCCCTATCGCGCGACTCGGTTTCGGCCGGGTTCAGGATGGTCGGTAGATGTAGCCGCGCCGAAATAGCCATTTCTCGATCTCGACGGCTAGGAGCACGACCCAGGGCAGACCCAAGACGATCGGCAGCTCATCGGCACTCAGGCCGCTTGTCTTGAAGACGGTCTGGAGCGGCTCGAGGTACACCACCGCCAGCTGCAGCCCGAGCGTCAGGGCGACGGCGCCGAGCAGAGCGGGGTTGCTGAACCAACCGATGGTGAACAGCGAATCGCTCTCGGATCGGATCGCCAGCGCATGGACGAGCTGCGACAGAGTCAAGACGGTGAAGACGATCGTCTGCCAGTTTTCCGAGCCACCGTGATAGGCCCATGCTTGCGCACCGAGGGATAGAGCGCCGATCAGCAGACCGACCCAGATCATGTGCTGCCACATCCCGTGCGCGAACACACTCTCACCGGGCGCTCGCGGCGGGCGTGCCATGACGTTGCGCTCCTCGCGCTCCACCCCGAGCGCGAGGCCGGGGAGGCCGTCGGTAACCAGATTGATCCATAAGATCTGGATCGGCAGCAGCGGCAGTGGCAAGCCCAGGAAGGGCGCGAGAAAGATCGTCCAGATCTCCCCGGAGTTGCTGGTCATGGTGTACTTGATGAACTTGCGAATGTTGTCGTAGATGCGGCGCCCTTCGCGGATTGCGACGACGATGGTCGCAAAGTCGTCGTCGAGCAGGACCGTGTCGGCGGCTTCGCGCGCGACATCGGTGCCTTTCAGCCCCATTGCGACGCCGATGTCCGCCCTCTTGAGGGCGGGAGCGTCGTTGACGCCGTCGCCGGTCATGGCGACGAGCTCGCCGTCGGACTGCAGCCCGGTGACGATCTCGAACTTCTGCTCGGGCGATACCCGCGCGTAGACGCGTGTCTCGGTGATCGCTTTTTCGCGTTCGTCGTCGCCCAGGCTCTGTAGTTGGTTGCCGGTCAGGACTCGATCGCCGATTCCGAGTCGCTCGGCGATCGCCTTGGCGGTGGATGGATGATCGCCGGTCATCATGGCGACGGCGATGCCGGCGCTGCGGCACGACTCGAGCGCCTCCGCGACGCGTGGTCGTGGCGGATCGGCAAGGGCGACCTGGCCGATGAAGCGAAGGTTGCGCTCGGCGTCCGCGGCTTCGGCCGGGATCGGCCTGGCATCCAGCGTGCGCTCGGCGAACGCCAGCACACGGTAGCCGGCTTCGGCGTTGTGTTGCGCGATCTGCAGTACCTCGTCTCTATCGAAGGGCGTATCGCCGGCCCAGTCGATACAGAGCGGCAGCACGGCTTCCGGCGCTCCTTTGACGATGCAAAGGGTTCCGGTTGGGGTGCGGTGCAACGTCGACATCCGCATCCGCTCGGAGTCGAAGGCAAACTCGGCGATACGCGGGTACGCCGCTGCAAGATCGTCTCGTCGGTATCCGGCATCGGCCGCGGCCTGCACAATCGCCACTTCGGTCGGGTCGCCGCACAGCTCCCCGGCGTCGTTCGGGGCGGCGTCGTTGTTCAGGGCCATGGCGCGTCCAAGCGCGATCCAAGGCGTCGCCGCATCCGGTGCCGCGGTGGGTTGGGAGGCGTTCGGCAGCGTCTCGGCCGAGCTCCCGACGACGTCGAAGCGCTCGGCGCGCATCGCGTTCTGGGTCAGGGTCCCGGTCTTGTCGCAACAGATCATCGTGACCGAGCCGAGGGT
>JANQHZ010000783.1 GCA_028282445.1 Candidatus Binatia bacterium
GGAAGACCTCCGCTACGGTTGCTTCATCTGCCAACCCGCGGTGTTTGTGAGGCGACGAGCCCTCGAAGCGGTCGGCCTGCTCGACGAATCGTTGCGCTATTGCATGGATTACGACCTGTGGCTGCGCATGCGCGAGCGATTCCAACTTCACCGCATCGCTCAACCGCTGGCGGCCTATCGCCTTCACGGAGATTCGAAGTCAGTCGCGCGGCAGCTCGACTTCCGTCGCGAGGTCGTGACCATGACGCACAGGCGTCTCGGCGCGGCGCCACTCACCTGCTTGTATGGGTACGCCGATTTGCTTGCCCGGGAGCGACTTGGCGCGAGCGCGACGGGACAAGCGTCCTGGATCGTCAAGGCGGCCACAGCTGCTCTGACAGTCGCCCTCGCCGCTCGCTATCATCCGCTGCCGACTCGCGCCGATGCGGGATTGCTGTGGCGCCGTCTCAACGCACGCGGCGCGCTCAGCGCCGGCGATTTCCCGGCACAACAATGACCCGAATCGTACTCGACGGCCTGCCGCTCTTTGTTCGCTCGGCCGGGGTGGCGCGCTACACGGCCGAAATCGCGCGGCGGATCGCGCAACTGGCCCCGGCGACCCAATTCACTCTGCTCGGGCCGCCGCTCGTGCGGCCCAAGACGCCGCTGCAACATCCCCCCGCCAATCTGGATGTCCACCAGACCTGGCGCTACCCGTTCGCGATGGACCAACCCCTGGCCGGGCTGCCCAAGATCTTCAGTGCGGCAGACGCGGCAGGTCCGCACGATCTGTTCCACGCAACCTCGTATCTCGGGCCGGCGCGACGCAGCGAGCCCCTCGTCTTGACGGTCCACGATCTGGCCCTGGCCCGCTGCCCGCAATGGGGCACCAACAGCCTGCAACGCGTCGTCGCGCGCGCGATCGAGCAGATTAGCGGGGCCGACCGGATCATCGCCGATTCCGAAGCCACCCGCAGGGACGTCGTCGAGCTGTGCGGGGTCCCGGCCGAGCGAGTGCACGTAACCCACCTGGGGGTCGACGACGCCTTCCGACCGCTCGACCCGGCGCGCTGTCGCGCCGAGTTGGAGAAACGGCTCGGCACATCCGGCCCCTTCGTCCTCCACGTCGGGACCCTCGAACCAAGGAAGAACCTGCCCCGGCTAATCACCGCCTTCACCCGCGCTCGGCAGCTCGCCGGCACCGGCCATACCCTCCTTCTCGCGGGAGAAACCGGATGGGGCGCCGAGCCGATTTTTTCGGCGGCGCGGGGTGCCGAGCACCGGGGGCACGTGCGACTCCTGGGGCGGGTAGCGGACGCCCAACTGCCCGAGCTCTACTGCGCATCCGAGGTTTTCGCCTATCCCTCGCTCTACGAGGGGTTCGGACTACCGGTCCTGGAGGCGATGGCCTGCGCAACAGCCGCCGTCACTTCCAACTCTTCCTCACTGCCGGAGCTGGTCGGCAACACCGCGATGCTGGTCGACCCGGACTCGGAGGTGCAAATTGCCGAGGCTCTGGCAGAGCTGATGGCCGACGGCGTGAAGAGAGAAACCCTCGCCTCCGCCGGCCGCGCACGCGCCGCCGAGTTCACCTGGGAACGCACCGCAGGCGAGACACTCGCGGTCTACGCCGACCTACTCGGCCGCCGGTTGAATTGAGCTGCTAGTGTCCCGAGTCGGAAGCCGGTCAGATTGCGGGCTACTGGATCCGCCAGATCGTACCACCGGTCGACAGATACAACTCGCCCGAGGAGTCTTCGCCGAAGGTGAACAGATTGCCGGTATCGGCTAATGCGGTCGACGCCCAGGCCCCGCCGTCGTTACGCGCGCCCCATACCGTCCCGACACAGTAGTCGCCGTAGACGTAAACGCCCTCCAGGTCGGGGTTGGCGACGCCGCGATAGGCGAACCCTCCCGTGATCGAGCATCCGTCGGAATGGGTGTACTCGACGATCGGGTCGACCAGACCGGGGTCGTCACAGGCCGGCAGGTCGACCGGGCAATTGTTGGCGTTGCAGCTCGGTGCGTTGTTGGGGCAATCCAGGATGTAGCAGACCGTCCCCTCCTTGACCTTCCAGCCGTAATTCTCGCCGCCGGGACTGTCCGCGTTCTGGTAACTGACCTCCTCGATCCAGCGCTGGCCGACGTCGGCGATGAACATGCCGCCGGTCAGACGGTCAAATCCGAAGCGCCAGGGATTGCGCAGCCCTTCAGCCCACACCTCGTCGGCCAATCCGCCGCCACCAATAAAGGGATTGCTGCTGGGGATCCCATAGTAGGGAGGCGTGTTCAGGTTGGTATCGACGTCGATGCGCAGCATCTTGCCGAGCAAGGTGTCGTCGCGTTGGGCCAGACACGAAGGATCGCCTCCTCCGCCGCCGTCGCCGAGTCCGATATAGAGGAAGCCGTCGGCACCGAACTTCAAGTCGCCACCGTTGTGATTGCTCCCTGGCTGATTGACGTCGAGCAACACGACCGCGCTGGCCGGGTCCGCTTGGTCGGGATTGGAAGCCGAGCGCCGGTAGCGCGCGACTACCGTATCGCCGCCGTTGTCGGTGTAGTTGACGAAAAAGTAACCGTTGGCCAGGTAGTCCGGATGGAAGGCGAGGCCCAGCAGCCCCTGCTCGCTGTTGACCGACCTGACGAGCGCATCGATATCGAGAAATGGCGTCGCCAGGAGGGCGTTGCCGTCGTAAATCATGATCCGACCATCGCGCGTGACCAGGAAGAGTCGGTGGTCGCCGGCGTGGGCGATCGAAACGACCTGCTCCCCGGGCACCGAAACGAGTTGCTGTAGCGACAGAGCCGGGCTGGTCGGAAACGGAGTGTCGGTACTCCAAAGCGGGCCGGCCGGGTTGCCGCCGAAAGCTCTCCTACCCGGGCTCATTCCCGCGCCCGGCGCCGAGCCGTCGACGATGCGGTCGCCGTTGCCCTCGTCGAAGTGATAGATCGCAGCGGTGTCGGAATCCGGCACGAAAGGCCCGGTCGGGCGGGCAAAACCCGCGGCACCGTAGCGCAACGCAGTCGAGATGCGAACCTCGTCCACAAAGCCGGAGAAGGATGGGTATTGAGCGGAATTCGCGTCGTGCTTCTCTGCGCCGATGACCAGGTAGGGGTCGCTGAAGTCGCACGACGCGCCGCCACAGCAGTTCGCGCACGGTACCCCGTCGTCGGGATAGGAAACGTCCCCCGCCGGACCGGCCCCAGATGCCTCGAGCACGCCGTCGACGTGCATCCACAACTGACCGTCCGAGCGACGTCGTTGCAACGCGATATGGTGCCACTGACCGTCGAGCACTCCGCTCGTTCCACAAATCGTCAGGTCGCCCGTTCCGTCGCCGCTCACTCCGAATACCGGGACGCCGCCGGCGATGGACAAGCCGAACTTCCGGTCCTGGTTGAAGCGATCGCGGTCGAGCACGATGTTTCCGTTGATCCAATTGATGTTGGCGCCGCACGATTGCGCGGGCGCCTGGTTGTCCGAAGCCTCCCCCTTGATCCAGAGCTCGATCGTGAAGTCGTCGGCACCGACATCGGCCGGGGGCCCCTGATCGTCGCTCAGCGCCGGATCGTCGATTTGGATCTTGACGCGGTCGACGTCGCCGCTGCCGTTGCCGTTGAAGCGAAGGGAGTGGGCACTCAGCGCCGAGGCGGCCACGACGTTCACCACCACCGACGGCGACGGCTGGCCGACCCAGGTTCCGTCGTCGAGGCGCCAGCGGAACTCGTACGACCCTACCTGAAGAGGCGCTTCGATCTCGAAGGCGAACTCGACCTCCTGGCCGGATGGGACCGGCGCCGTTACCGGTACCGCGGTTACGCCCCAGGGCGACGAGGACGCGCTGCCGTACCATGTCAGAGCCGCCGTGCCGGTCCAGGGCTCGGCTCCGGTGTTGCGCATTCGGATACGCACCGGGACCCGCGACCCAGCCGACACAGTAGTCTCGACGACCTGGCCGACATACTGCGCATCGCGCACCGGATTGGGCCAAGAAACCGGAATATCTCCGGCAGCACCGAAGGGACCAAGGCACCAATCGATCCCGCAACCGCTCCATCGGGCATCCCCGGTGTCGAGAAACCAGCCGCCGTTGCGAAAAACGCCGACTTCGCTCAGCCCGTCCCCGTTCCAATCGCCAGCAACCACAGAGTCGTTCGGCAGCCCAAATGGGCCGACACACTGGTCAACCGCACAGCCGTTCCATCGAAAGTTTCCGTTGTCGAGGAACCACTGGATACCTTGGAACACACCGCCCTGTCGGACGCCGCCGCCGCTCCAGTCCCCAGCGACGGCTTGGTCGCCGGGAAGCCCAAACCCACCCAGGCATTGATCGACCGCGCAGCCGTCCCATCGGTAGTTGCCGTTGTCGAGAAACCAGCCGCCATCGCGAAACACACCGATCTCGTAAGCGCCGTCGCCGTCCCAATCGCCGGCGAGGGCCTGGTCTCCGGGTAAACCGAACGGACCTCCACAGATATCGACCCCGCAACCGTCCCACCGGTTGTTTCCCGTATCCAGGAACCAGCCGCCGTTGCGAAAAACGCCGATCTCAAAATCCCCGTCACCATCCCAGTCGCCGACGACCGGGGTGTCGCCGGGGAGCCCCAGGGGACCGAGGCACAGGTCGACCCCGCAGCCCTCGTCTACGCCGTCCCCATCGTCGATACGCCAGTTGCCATTGCGAAAGTACCCGATACGAGACGGGAACAGGCCGCTCCCCGACCAGTTGTCGGGCGTCGAGGTCGGCGATGGGACATTGGTCGGGGTGCGAGTCGGCGTATCGGTAGGGATAGGAGTCAGCGTCGGGGTGTTCGTGACGGTAGCGGTATTGGTCGCCGTGGCGGTACTCGTCACCGTCGGCGTTGCCGTCGAGGTCGGACTCGAGGTTGGGGTCGACGTACGCGTCGGGCTGGAAGTCGGGCCAACTGGGGTCGACGTAGGAGTCGAGGACGGAACGGAGGTCGCGGTCGGGGTCGGCGTTGCGGTTCCAGTCGGGAGATCGGTCGCGGTTGGGGTCGATGTCGCCGTCTCGGTCGGGGTCGCCGTCTCGGTTGGAGCGGCGACGACCGCCTGACCGTCCTGACCTTCGCACGGCGTGCCTTCGTTGATCTCACAGGCGGTCACCGTCAACGGCGTCGAACCGAGCTGCAAGCCGTCGAAAGTGACTACCGCCAGCTCGCCCGGCAAGATCGCGCTTGCACAAGCGATCAGAACCGATACCTCACCCGGCACGGTCGTCACATCCGACCCGAGGATACAGCCCGAGTCGAGATCCGCTCCGGCGACGACCGCGCTCGCATCGACAATGAGATCGTCGTAGGTGAAGCGGACACTGAGCGCGAGCACGCCGAAGTTCGGATCGCCGATCTGGGCGCCGGTCGGAATCGGGAAGTCGAGCGCGGAGAGGCTGACGGCGGCGCTCGCCCCGACCGGGCTGATCTCGGTTTGCCCCACAGCGACCGTCTCGGCGCCCGAGACAGATGCCAGGCATCCAAGCATGGCACTCGCCACACACAAGACCCGGGCCCAACTATGCACTCCGACCACCAGATTCATCGCTCGGCTCATCTCGCCCGCTCATCGAAGCCAGAAACGTACCAGCTTCGACTGCCTCCGCCACATCTCACCGATCGCCGCCTACAGACCGGAATTTTGTTCGTCTAGACGCAATTTCGCCACCCTCACCTCGACAGATGCCGCGCAGCGGGTGAATTGCTGCTCCTGCATCGAGCTGCCGAGCTACTCGACGTATCCCAAGGCACGAAGCCGCTCCATCAGTGCATCGTCGATAACCGCAGCGTCGGCCGGCTCGGCTTGCCCATCGCTCGCAAGCTCCGAGCGCAGTTGTTTTCGCAGATCGGAGGCAATGCCCGGGTGTGCGGCCAGAACCGATTGCTGCTCGCGCGGGTCCGACTCGAGGTCGTAGAGCTCTTCCCTTGCGACGCGATCCGGAAAGCCCGACCGGTCGCCGTCGCCCGCACCGACCGCGATCAGCTTGTACTGCGGAGTACGCAGGGCCTTCCATTCCGGGCCCAGGCAAACCGATTCGCTGACCGCTCGCCCGTCCGACGCCCAGGCTTCTCCGCGCAGCGATTTGGCGAAGCTCTCCCCCACCATCTGGCCCGGTATATCGATCCCCAGTAGATCCAGCAGGGTCGGGGCGACATCGATCAGCTCAACCTGCTCGGTGACTGTTTGGCTCTCGGGAACGATGCCGGGATAACGCACGATCAACGGCACACGTGTAAGCTCGTCGTACAACGTAGCGCAGTGCGCGTCGTAGACACGATCCTCCGAGTGATCGCCGAACTCCTCACCGTGATCACTGGTCAAAACCAGGACTGTGCGGTCGTAGACGCCGAGCTCCTTCAGACGCCCGACCAGTCGGCCGATGAAACGGTCTGCAACGACAATCCCACCGTCATACAGAGCCCCGGTAATCTCCTTGCGCATCAGGCCTTGGTCCGCCAGATACTGCATGAGCTCGGTGCGGAGCTTCGTAAAGTTGAACCCGGGCTTGCGAATCTCCGCGAACATCTGCTCGAGGTCTTGGCGCTGTGACGGGGTCAGCAGATCCTTCGCGAACTCCAACTCGGTATACGGCGAGTGAACTTCGAAGGTGTGAAAGAACAGGAAGAACGGAGACTCTCCCTGGGAGCCCAACCACCGATCGAGTGTCTCCCAAACCGGCTCGGTGAGCTTGAACGCTCCTTCCCGATAAATGTCGAACCCCTGGGAGAAACCGAGAGCCCCAGCTACTGTCCCCCCGCCTACCAAGCCGAGTGTGTCGTACCCATGCGCCTGGAACACTTCCGCCATCGTAACGCGCTCCGCCGGCAGTCGGCGGAAGCGACCGAAGCCATTCGAAAACCCATCGAAGTAGTCGAGCGACTGGTTGAGTCCGTGAGCCGAGGGATAGAGTGACGTGAACAGCGACATATGGGACGGCGTCGTCCAAGGTGCCTGGGCGAATGCGAGCTCGAAGCGGGCCCCCTGGCGCGCGATTTCGTCGATATTCGGGCTGGTAGGGCGCGCGTAGCCATAGCTCCCTAGCCGATCGGCTCTCAACGTATCGAGCGAGATTAGGATTACGTTCGGCCGTTGTGTCGGCTTGCGCGTGCGCGCGATCGGTTCCGACCACACTGGGAGCGCCGTGAGACCGGGCAACGGCTCCGCGACGAACTCGAGCCTAATCGGAGCTTCGAGCCCTTGCAGATCGATCTCGACCGGAACCCACCGCCGCCCCTGGGTGGCAGCATCGAGGCGCCTTTCGTACAGCACAGTGTTTCCGGCGGAAGAAGGCGCCACGATACGAAAGACCGCGCCGCCCAAACACCCGATGCGAGGCGGACACGCCAAGGCGGCCGCCAAGGACAGACGATGGACACCGGCGGCGAGGTCCACAGATGCACGCCGCGCTTCGCTTCCAAGCGCTACGGCATTGCGAGTCTCATTCGCGAGCGACAGCTTGCGGGTCTCGCCGGCAAAGAACGAGCCCGGATCACCCTTCGGTAGAGCGTCGAACCACTCCGCGGTCGCCGCCGCGGGCCGGCCGGTCACGACGACCACGAAGCTCGCGGTCAGGATCATAGACAGCAGTCGCTTTGCCGCTCGGAATCGCAAACACGCCACCTTACTTCACCCGCGATCCGTCCCGATGGCCAACGATTTTCCCCTCAGCCGCCTGCATCCTCACCACTTCGCCACCGCACCTTAGCAGGTCGCGTCGCTACTTGCACCGCTGCCGGAGTTCCGGCAATGGGTGAGCGAATGCCTGCTTCCGCAGCTCCGCGATCCGACGTGATCAAACCAAAGCCCCTGATCGTCGCAACCGCGCTCTCGGTCGGCAACCTTTTTCTTCACAAACCG
>JANQHZ010000811.1 GCA_028282445.1 Candidatus Binatia bacterium
TTCGGGGGCAAGGGCGACTACGTCGGCAACGCCATGCTCGTGCTCACGGGCGACCTCAACGGCACGTTGATGGGCCCCGCGACGGGCAAGGTCACGAGGGGCGGATCGGGCCTGCGCGTCGGCTTCGACACCGAGGGGCTCATCTCCGGCGTCGACTTCCGCATCAAGGGCGCCCTCAACGGCAAGATCTGCGACGAGTCGAACTCGACCCGCGGCAGCTGCCAGGGCCAGCCCCTCGGCACCTACCAACCGATCGCCGATCTCAACCACCTCGAGCAAAGCGTCGCGCGCCGCGTCGGCCAGGGTCGACACGAAGGGCGACAAGGCGGGCGGTTCGCTCTGTTTCTGCGCGGGAGCCTCGAGGGCAACCGATTCGGCCCTCGTCTCGTCGCGGAGCCCGCGACGCTTCTCGGCCAAGGCGGCCTCGACCGCCGGCATCCCCGACATACCGTCCTGTTCCTCGGCGCGCGCGAGGATGTCGAGTACCGATTGCTTTACGGAGCCACGCGCAACGACGTGAATCCGCGGAGTATCCGACTCGTTGACCACGTAGTGGTACTTGGCGACGTTGAGAAGGAACACACTGCCCTCGCTAAAGGGCACTGTGTGCGTATACGAGTTGTCGCTGCCGTCCGGATTGCAGTCGATCACCATGCGGCAACCAAGCGGCATGTTGAGCGCGAAATTCACGGACCGGATGACCGGCGGCCCCTCGCCGTCGACATGCACGACGATGCGCGCGCCCGGCTCCAGCATCAGGAACGAAACCGTACGGCAGTGGTCGAAGTCGAGCACCTGGCGCAGCATCGACATCGTAACCGGACACCGCTCGGCGACGTCGGTCAGCCGATAGCGGCTTTGGTCTTCGTATACACCGGCATCGTCGTCGGTGGTCGCAACCCGGCTAGCGTCGCCGTCGAGCGCCTGCAGCGCCAGACCGCGCCAGCCCTGGACACCGTAGGTCGGATCGCTTTGGTAGGTTACGAAGCGGTCGGTCAAGGCGGACGCCTCAGCGTATGCCGCGGAGTGATCGAACGGTACGTCGAGCTCGATGAATGGAGTGTGGTCGAGATGACGATCGAGCTCGTCCTCCGCCGCACGCGCTCTCTGCGCGAAGTCCGGATCGCCTTCCTGCTCAGACCTATCCGCGCCCTCGCGTCCGCCCTCGGTTTGGCCCGGACCGAGATAGAGGGCTTCCTCGTTCGACCGAACCAAAACGAGAATGGCGCGATAGAGATCGACGGCCGACGGCACCGGCGGATCTGCCGCCAGGCCCAAGGCGAAGTGTCTCGTCCGTCGCCAACCCTCCGGCGCGTCATCGCGCGGCCGCAACAAGATCCGGGCTCGCTCGCCGCCGGCGCCGCGGTAGTAGCCGTCGATCGAGTCGGTTTCGATCGTAGCGCGTTCGAAGCGCCAGCCGTCGTCGAGCCCGGCGGGAACGTCGAGCATTCGCTCGATCACCCCTTCCTGCCCGGGCGGAATCACCAGACGGGCTTGCTGAATCGACGTCACGCGCATGATCCCAACCTCCCAACGATGGCGGCTCGAGTACGAATACGCAAACGCATGGGACGCAATCAGTTGACGCCACCCCAACCACCCCGCCCTCTCCCGAGGAACCGGCGTGAATCGGCCCGTTTGGACTCGCGACATGACTGCGTGCTACACGCATTCAACCGGGCGGCAGCCGCCCACTCCATGGGTTTCACCGTGCCAGCCAATCCGCCAAAACCCGAAAGCTCCTCCGAGATCGAACCACGAACGCGCACCGACGGCTTCGACGGTTGGCGAGTCGCCCGAGTAACCGGAGCGATGCCGACCTCGGCATCTTTCTGGATCGAGCGCGACGACGGCAGCGCCTCGGTGCAGATCATGGTGCGCCAGCGCGGCGAAGGCTCTTGCCTCGAGTCTACGCCGGTGGGAGACGTTTCCTACCGCCGCGTTTCGGGGGTGGGCGAGCGCGAAGCCGCTCAACTGACGCGCGACTTCGCAAAGATGCTCGCCCGCGGCGCGGTGCCGATTACCCGCTACTTCCCGCACCTGGCCGGCGAAGCGAATCTGCAAGACGACAGCTCTCGGCTGCGCCTCGCCAGGGTCATGGACAAAGCGATCCCGCGACTCGGCGACAAACGCGGCGGCTTCGGCGAGCTCGCCACACTGCCGGTCCGCTCCGAGCTCGTCTTCGACCCGCCCGGGATCGCCGAGTTCCTACGACCCGAGGTCGAGGTCGACGGCGCGCCGCTCTTCGGTTGGGTGTTTCGCGGACTCTACATGCCGAGCACCGCCCGCCGACAGCGTGCCGACTTCACCGCTTTCATTCTGGAGTTCACCCGTGACGACCGCGAGCAAAGCGCGCGACTGATCCTGCGAATCGACGATGAAGGGAGCAAGGCCTTCGGAAGGTGCGGGCGTCTCGCGCTCGAGGTCGCGCACGACGGCGAGGTCGACGGGGTTCCGACCGAGGTCGCATCGCTCGCATCCTGGCTGGTGGCACTGCTGCGCCCGCGCTCGTCCGCCGAGCTCGGGATCCGCG
>JANQHZ010000820.1 GCA_028282445.1 Candidatus Binatia bacterium
TTGGTTGATTCGCCGCGGACTCATCGAATCGGTCCGGACGAGGGAAGTGGGTGGAACGCGCCTCCTTTCCAGTCCCACGCGACAAAGCGCGCGCACTCCTGCATCGGCGGATTCGGCGCCTGCACGGACCGGGGCGTCCCCCAGGACGCAACCTCGGCGATTGCGTGTCCGCGCAATAAAAATCCCGGCGACGCTAGCGCGCCCCGGGTATGCGTACGAGAATCTCTCTTTCATGATCCTCGTCCCCACACCCCGGAGGACTCAAAACCCGTCGTCGAGTTAGGTTTCCTGGCTCCCGGCTTCCTACTTGCAGTACCTTCCCATCCGTGCGGACAGTGGTTCGCTACCGCTTTCGTACCGGTCACAGTGGCGGGGACCGCGTCGGCTTCTCACCGAACTTCCCTGCACACGACGACTGTATCGCTGATGCTTAGCAGTGGGGTAGCGGTCCGGTCAAGTCAGGCGAGCCACAGTCAGGCGAGAGCGGTGCTCCTCAACGAGGTCCGGCCGGTCATCCGACCTTGCTCAGGCGTTGTGGCCAAGGATCCGAAAAGACTTCCCCACGTTGCCAGGCAGCAACTTCGTCTTCCGTGCACAGAGCGCCTCGCAGCGCCGAGGCAAAGGCCTGGCACGCGGCCGGCAGACCGATGAGCGTAAGCTCGTTCTTGCGGTCCCCGAACTTGGGATGGGCTGCTTTGAGTTGCTCCCTGAGAAGCTCAACTTCCTTGGGAAGCAGCTTGCCGTAGCGATTGTGGATGGCCTCGGCGACCCAAACGCCGGTGAGCTCGAGGGCGATCTGACTGCCCGACTGCTGCCAGAGAAGAACGTCGGCTGGGCGAGAAGCCAACCACAAGAAACCCTTGGTGCGGTACAGACCGGTGCCCAGTTCGCTCTGACATACGTCATACAGGCGTTTGGGGTGGAAGGGCCGCGCGTCGCGCAGGATCATCGCGTCAACCTCGTCGGCGGTCGGGGTTTCTAGGCTGAGGCCGAATTGATCGGCGCGACTCTCGAGGTCGGCGAACACGGGTGCCGGCGTTGCGTCGAGCTGCGCTAGGCAAAGCCCGGCTTGAGCGGAAAGACCGACTGTAGCCTGCGGCTGAAGCATCCTCAGGTTGCGAACCTGCGCATCAACGACAGACCGGGGAACAGTGTCGACCTTGGTCAGGATGATGACACTGGCGAAAACGAGCTGCTCTGCGAGTATCGCTGCGGCGCGATGGAGGGCGGCGTCCACCGACGCGGTCGCTTCACCGGTGAAGACGCGGCCATCGGCGAAGTCACGGTGTAAATTCAGCGCGTCGACGGTCACGATAAAGTGGCGCAACCGAAATCGATCATCCTGGGTCAGTGCTGCGATCAGAGGCCACGGCCGGGCCGCGCCCGTGCTCTCGCACAGGACATGGGGCGGATCGGGATCGAGGGCTGCGATCTCCCCAAGCACCCGGCCAACCGAAGTATGGAGTTGGTCGCGGGCATGAGCACCGTGTAGAGCGGCCACGCGGTCAATCAGGCGCCCTGCTTCCGGCTTGGAGCTCTCGTCCGCGACGAGCTCGACATCGACACCGAG
>JANQHZ010000830.1 GCA_028282445.1 Candidatus Binatia bacterium
TACCACGGCATCGCCGTCGCCGCAGGCGAACGCTTCGGGTTCCTCGACATGTTGAAGATCACGTTGGTGGCGAACTCCCTGAATTACCTGGTCGCCACCGGCGGGCTCTCCGGGTTCGCCGCTCGCACCTACTACTTCACCCGACGCTCGATGCCGGCGGAAAAAGCGGTCGTGATCTCGCTCGCCCAGACGTTCCTCACCAACATCACCCTCCTCGCTTTCATCCTGCTCGGGTTCTCCTATGTCTCGACCTCGCGAGAGCTCGAGGGTGCCGCTCTCACCAGCACGGCCGCACTCACCGGAGTCTTTTTGATCGCCGCCATTCTCGGCGGCGCCGTTCTCCTCAACCGCGGCCTGAGGCGCCGTACATTGCTCCTTACCGCGGAGATCACCTTCCGCACCTTTCGCCGCCTGCGACCGGCGGCGCGTCTCACCCGCACCTCTCTGAGGCGCTACCTCGCCACTCTCGACCGCGGCATCGCCCTGCTGTTGGCGGACAAACGCAAGATGATCGCGCCCTTCGTCTTCATCGTCCTCGATTGGCTCTTCACCATCCTGATCCTCCACACCTCCTTCCTGGCGATCCGCGAAACACTGCCATTCGGCCAGACAATCGTTGGGTTTTCTGTGGGAATCGTCTTGTCTTTCCTATCCCTCATCCCCGGCGGGCTCGGCGTAATGGAGGGTTCAATGTCGGCGATTTTCGCCGGGATGGGTGTCCCGTTCGAGGTAGCGGTCGCGGCGGCCCTGTTGTTTCGAACCTTCTATTACATCGTTCCGCTGGTGGTGAGCGTCATCTTCCTGCGTGGAATTCTCCACCAAGTCAGAAGGACCGCTTAGCAGACCCGCCGCCGGTGTCTCGCGCCCCCTCGCCTACGTACGCGAGCCGATTGTACTGGAAGTCGAGAAGTAGCGGCTTAGCACTGCAGCGCCGCTGTAGAAGGGCACCGCCAGATACGCCATGCGGACGCCCCCCTCCGGGATCAGCCGCCCTTCATATGCCGCGTCGAGTACCACGGCGAAGAGAATGAGGTAGTTGAGCACGCCCGAGAGGTGCCCGATCCGACTCCCGATCAGGCTCCGTCCGTCGCCCCGACGTAAGGAGTCGACGACGTAGTACGCAAAGGCGATCGCGATCGCGAGCGGTACCCAGAAGGGCCCGGCACCGCTCGCGCTCAGCGCCACGTAGCCGCAGAGCAGCACGGCGATGTCGGCGAAATGATCGAACCAGCGCCCGGCTTCGCTCGCCGTACCGAAGCGCCGCGCGACCCGTCCGTCCGCAAAGTCGGTCGCGGCGGCGAACGCCAGCACCAGCGCTGCATATCCATCGAAGCCGCGCGCGATCGCCCAGGCCAGGAGCGGCGCCGCCGCAACCCTCGCGCCGGTCACCATATGCGCCGCTACCGACAGGATCGCAGGCACCCCTCAGCTTTCGGCCTCGAGGGCCGAGCGAGACCGCGTCACCGCAGCTTGGATACTCGCTACTCTCGCGTCGACCAACGGGCGAAACTGCTCCCAACGCTCCGGCGATCCGCGCGCCGCATCGACCTCGAGAACGAATCCCTGGTAGACCTCGATCAGATCGAGGAACGATCCGTACGACTCCCGGCTCCGATGGTCTTCGTAGGTGTCGACGAACTGTCGCGCCCGATCGAGCGGATAGACGATTTCGGTCAGGTCGTGCGGCGTCGGTCGCTTGCCGACGTCTGCGACGGCCGCCATTTTGCCGGCCATCGCTGCGAGTACGTCGAGGTGAACCTGCATCACGCGGGCGTAGTCGTCGCGACCGAACACTTCCACCAGCACGATCACGGCAAGCACCGCGAGGATTACATTCCGCCGAGTCACGTGCCGACCATAGCAGTCCATTCCGGGCGGTCGACCTTCCCGCCCGGTTGCCGATCGAGGCTAAGGCGGAGGCTCAGGCGAGGCTGAGGGTGGTGGTCGCGCGCAGCGCGACAGCTATTGCCGGCCCCGATGCATCCCCACCATCCTCAGCCTTTGCCTCGCCTTCGCCTCAGCCTCGAATGGGATATTCGCTCGTTCTGGGCATGAGTCATCTTCAGACATCCCTTCCCGTGGGGGCGCCTTATACCGAGCTCGAGCAACGAAACCGAGCGACTCCCCGCGACGAATCCGGCTTTGTGCGCATACCGCGTCCTGCTATCCTCACCCAATGGCGGGATTGATACTGCGCTGGCTGATGGCGGCAGCCGCGATCTGGCTGACGAGTCTCTTGTTTGGCGGGATCCAAGTCAGCGGGTTCGGCGCGCTCCTGCTCGCCTCCCTCGCCTTGGCCGTGCTGAACACTCTGGTCAGGCCGGTACTGCTCCTCGTTACGCTACCGTTGACGGTGGTGACCCTCGGCCTCTTCGTCTTCGTCGTCAACGCGGTCATGCTCAAGCTCGCGGCCTTCTTCGTACCCGGATTCGTCGTAACGGGCTTCTGGACCGCCTTGTTCGGAGCTGCCGTGTTGAGCTTCGTCAACATGCTGCTGAGCTCGCTGCTCGGCGAGCGCAACAAGGTCGAGTACGTCTACATCGAGCACCGCAACCCGTGACGCCCGGTCGACGCGTCGCCCAGACTTACCGACGGTCTAGCCGAGCGCGTGGAAACTTGAGGATCCCGGCAGCCTCTGCGACTGGGCCGCCCCACGGGTGATTAGCGCGGGAGCTGCCGGGACGGTGGTGCCTGGGAAACCCAGGCGGCATCACCTCATGACTTGTGCCCGAGCGGGCACTGCAACCTCGACGCTGATCGATCCAAGAGGTGGGCCAAGACCTTTGTCGCTCGATCCGGCGACGGCCTCACGTTGGAAAGCAGGTGTCGGTGCGTCATCAAGCGGTTGGCCTAGGTGGCCACCACCTCACAAATCACCGAATCAGTACTCTTCACTGGATCACCTCCTTTCTCGGCGCCGCCGAACATGTGCGACTCCCCAGTCGCTTACGAAAGGTGCAATCGCCGACTACCGCACCCTTCGTCCGGCCCATTTTCGCGGCGCTTCCCGCATCCGCGAAAACCTGGAGGTCTGTGAAACCTGAGCCGGAATGAACATGTTCGATCTATACACCTCGCCCCGATTCACTTCCAATGAATAATTTTCACGATAGTGGGCGTGTCGACCGGAATCCGTTATGAATCCGAACGATGCTGTACCGAGCACTGCGGCCGCTACTCTTCGGGATCGACCCAGAGCGCGTACACGAGATCGCGATGAGTGCGCTGGCAGCGGTGGAAGCCCTGCCGCCGGCGACGCCGTTTTCCCCAACGCCTCTGGTGCGGAACCTTTGGGGGCTTCACTTCCCCAACCCCATCGGCCTTGCCGCCGGCTTTGACAAGAACGCAAGGCTACCGCACGTGTGGCCGCGCTTCGGCTTCGGCTTTGCCGAGCTCGGGACCGTCACGGCCCTGCCCCAACCCGGCAACCCGAAGCCAAGACTGTTCCGCCTTGCCGAGCACCACGCTCTCATCAATCGGCTCGGGTTCAACAACGAAGGGGCGAATGCAGTTGCACGCCGACTCGCGCAAAGCTTGCGGCGCCCGGCGACCGTTCCGCTGGGGATCAACATCGGGAAGTCGGCGGTCGTCGATCTCGCCGACGCCGCGGAGGACTACGCAAGCAGTTATCGCCAACTCGCCCCCTTCGCCGACTACGTCACCGTCAACGTCAGCTCCCCCAACACCAAGGGGCTGCGCGACCTGCAGGCCGTGGAGTCGCTGTCACCGATCGTTGGCGCGATTCGCGGCGTCGAGCTGCCGCAGGGACGAGCCCATCCGCCCCTACTGATCAAGCTCGCGCCCGATCTCGACGACGGTGCGCTGCGCGAGTTGGCCGACTTCGCGCTCGAGCGAGACATCGACGGGTTGATCGCCACCAACACGACGATCGGACGACCGGGAATCGTCAACCAGACCGAGACCGGAGGCCTCAGCGGAAGGCCGCTGGCGCAACGTTCCAATGAGGTCATCCGTTTACTGCGGCGCCATTCCGATGCCCGCATTCCGATCGTCGGCGTCGGCGGGGTCTTCGATCCGGACGATGCATTCGCCAAGATCCAGGCGGGCGCCGACCTCGTTCAGATGTACACAGGCTTCGTCTACGGCGGGCCGAGCGCCCCGCGCCGGGTGGCGACAGGTCTTGCCCGTCGCCTCGAAGCCGGCGGCTTCGCCTCGATTGCCGACGCGGTCGGCAGCACGTGCGGTTGAACCGGGCGATCG
>JANQHZ010000837.1 GCA_028282445.1 Candidatus Binatia bacterium
ACGAAGTAGACCGCCATGCCGAGAAGGAGCACACCGAACAGGCGGTTCATCCAGGAGAGCCATTCGCCCGAGCGTGGCAGCTTGTCCAACGAGCCCGCGGCGGTCGCCAAGAAGACGTAAGGGAGGCCCATCCCGAGACCCATCGAGAGAAACAAGGAAAATCCCTTCCAAACGTCGCGCTCGGCGCCGACGTAGACCAGGAGCCCGAGCACGACCGGACCGATACACGGGGCGGCAACGATCCCCATCGTGAGCCCCATCAAGAAAGCGCCTCCGAGACCGGCGGACGAGCCACCGAATCGTTGCATGAGGCCGGCCGGCGCCCGGATCTCGAAGAAGCCGAGGCTCGACATCGCCAGAGTCGCAAGAAGGAGCGCCAGTGCCACCAGCACCGCGGGATGCTGGAGTGGCGCCCCGAAGAGCCCCCCGGCGAGTGATGCAGTGACACCAAGAGTGGCAAAGCTGAGGGTGATGCCGGTGACGTAGGTAACGGCCAAGGACCAGGGTTTGCCGCCCGTCGTCGATTGCGAGCCGAAGAAGCCCAGCGTGACGGAGATCAGCGGGTAGACGCAGGGGGTCAGATTGAGGCCGAGCCCCAGGAGCAGAGTCATACCGAGCGCCGCCGGCAGGCTCGCTCCCTGCAGCCACGCGAAGAGCCACGGCTGTTTGGAGCGACCGGTCTCGAGTCGCTCCGTTCCAACTCCGATCGCAGCAGTGCCCTTCTTGCCGAGAAACGCCTCGACTGTCTTCGGAGCGAGGCATCGCTCGTGATTGCAGGCCTGGTAACGCAGCTTCGCGCGCACCGGGCCCGCGGGCGCTGCATCGGCGAGAGCGACGATCTCGATCGTGCCGTCGTACACCAGCATCGGCTTGTCCGGCGAGAACGGGAACGTTTGCGCCTCGGGCTCCGGGTAACTTCCTTCGTCGAACGTGACGCCGTCGGCCTCCAGACTGAGAACCGTGGGAATCAGAAACGCCTCGTCCGGAACGTGTGCGTTGATGTGGTAGCCGTCCGCAATCTCGACGATCCCGCGAACCCGAACCGAGTCGTCCGTTTTCTCGACGTGCCCGCCCAGCTTCACGACGGGCGCCGCGTCGGCGGGACTCAGGATTCCGATGCCAATGAGGAGCGAGGCGCCGAGACAAACGAATGCGCGATTCATCTTCGCAACCTGACTGCGGCAATCTTCTCGCCGTCGTCCATCGTGGTCTCGGCGAGTCGGTCTCTCGTGTCCGTCCACATGTCCACAGGAGATCCACCTTCCGAGAGTTTCCCGATCGGTGGTCTCGGAGCTCGCCGACAGTCGGAAATGCATGCCATACTCACCGAGGACGAGATCAAAGCCAGATTTCCAGATTGTTCTTGCGACCAATTTGACGAGTGAGTGTCGCGCCGAGTAGTGGCGCCATGTTGCACGACTCCAGGATCGCATCGACCGCCTGGCGATCACCGTCCCCAAGTGCCGCGTACTCGTCCTGAGTGCGCTTCAGAAGGTAAAAGCGGTAGGGCTGCGCAAGGGCGCTGATCGTGGTGCCCCTCATATCGAACTTGCACAACCCCACTCCGCGCGCGCATTCCGTGCCCGGCGCGAGCTCGCCCTGCTCGGCGATCCAGGCGTTGATCACCTCCGCTGCTGCGAGTGTCTCGGGCACAAAGTCTTGCGACAGGACGGCCAACAAGTCGATCAGGGTCGCGGGGATCGCGTCGTCGTCGAGGTACGACTCGTCATCGTCATCGAACCCGACGAGGTCGGCATCGCGACGGTTCATACGCTCGCCCCAGCGGAAAACGTTCAACCCATTGGCCTGCATCAGTGAGAGGGGTTTCGGATCGCGGCCGAGGTGGCCGAACATCGGGGCGATCAAGCCGAAGTCGCCGATGCATGGGCGTCCCCCTAGAAGATAGGCGTGCGCCGCAAAATGACGGTCCATCGCCGCGAGCTGCTCGGTATAGAGCTGTTCGACGAGGTCGCTGGTCTGCGGGTTGACACCGAAGCTGACGGTCGCCCTGCGCATCGCGGCCGCGATCTTGCCGGCCATTTCCATCGTGGTATCACCGGCCGGCGTGATCATTCCCATGTGGAACATCAGGAACTCGAGATTCTCCGCGTCGAAGTTCCAGCGATAGTGCATCGCCGGTCGCAACAACCCTTCCGCGCCGATCACGTCGAATAAGCGGCTGAAGAAGCGCTGTTTCGGCATCGGCGGTGAGAAGGGGTGACCCGTCTCGCCTTCGAAGTGGTCTATGATGGCCGCGCCGTCCCGGATCACAAGGCCGTCGGACAGCTCCAGGGTCGGCATTCCCAAGCGCCCGCCCGCAAGCGGCAAGACCTCTTTCAGGTAGTGGTCCGTGTTGGGTGCCTGCTCGCGGTAGGCGATGCCGGCCTTGATGAGATAACTGCGGGCACGACCTGTGTACAGCGAATGGGGTACGCCATAGAGAGTCGCCGACTGCAAAGTCATTTGAGTCCGAAGCTCAGGGGATTTTGGCGAACACTTCGTCGCCGAGCTTCTCGATCGCCTGCATCGGCTTCTCGCCGAGAGTCTGGAACGGGATGATGAGGCGCCTCGCGCCGACGTTGCAGGGAATGAGTCCGATTTTCATGACGTGTCTCCTCGTTCGACCGCTCTGGGCCGACGTCGATGCCAAACTTCCAGATAATCTTTACGGCCAGTCGCGCGGATGAGCTTGGTGCCGGGAAGCGCCGTATTGTCCACACCGAAACATCGAGGGACAACATATTTCTCGCGCAGAGGCGCAGAGAGCGCTGAGAATCTGGCTTGAGAAAAATCGCTTTGCATCTCGGAATACTCACGGCCAATGAAGTCTCCAGCTATCGCCGTCAGTTCACTTCACATCGTCTTTCTCGGCGCCTCGGCGGGCTCTGCGCGAGGATTCTATTCTGCTTCTAGCCGCCAAATGCAGCGGCCTCCGCCTCCAGAAGAGGCGTCACCGCCCCGTGCGCCTTCACGCGGTCGACCAGGCCGGCGACTTGCGGCCACTTCCCGGCGTCGATGGTGTACTGCGCGTAGCTCGCATTGACGAACGGGGAAGCCAGGGCGAGGTCGGCCACGCCGAGGTCGCCGAAGAGAAATCCCTCCGCAGGAACCTGCCCCGCGAGGTAGTCCAGCATCGGCGGCAGCTTGTCGTTGATGATTATGTTCACGGCGTCTTCATCGACGGGCTGCTTGAACACGTTGGGCACCATGAAGCGGTGAAAGAAGACTCCGGCCGCCGCCTCGGTCAAGACGGTGCCGCCGTACTCTTCGAACCAATCGGCGCGAGCGCGTTCATTCAGATCGGTCGGGTAGACCGGGACCTCCGGGTAGGCACTCTCGAGGTATCGGCAGATGACCTTGGAGTCGGCAATGTTGAGGTCGCCGTCGACCAAGGCGGGCACCTTCTGGAGGGGGCTGACGCGCGCGAGCTCCTCGTCGCCCGAGAACGGCATCGAGGGAATGTGCTCGTAGGGCAATTCCTTTA
>JANQHZ010000854.1 GCA_028282445.1 Candidatus Binatia bacterium
CTCGAGAGCGCGCTCGAATGCCGGCGCGATGACCGCGTTGAGTGCCCCGTCGAGGCGTTCGACCCGCGCGATCGCCGCAGCGATCAACTCGACCGGCGAGAACTCGCCACGGCGCAGGAGATCGGCCTGCGCCGTGGCGTCGAGATAGGTAAGCTCGTCCGGCAGTCCCACCGCTCTAATCGGTCACGTCTACGGAGCGAAACGGCTGGGCTCTCAGGGAGTTGACCGCCGGGTAGTCGGTGGGAACGTCCGCGCCCGCAACCACCGGCAACACCAGTCGCGACGGGTACATCTCGCCGTAACCGACGCTATTGGTAACTTCGCCATCCTCCGGCAGGACCTCGAACTTCCACAGGACTCGACTCTCGCCCGGCGAGCCGATCGCGATACGCACCTGCGATCCAGCGCGGAAGGCGTGCGCGAAGGGGAACAACTCGACCCGAACGCTGGCGAACTCGCCGGGCATCAACGGCAACTCGTCCTCTTCTCGCTGTGTCGCCACCGGTCGCAAGACGGTCGACTCGCCCTCGTCGAGAACGCGCCGGCCCGCGCGCAACCATCCGGTCTGGATATAGACTTCGTACCCATCGGGGCGGATCTCGCTCAACGTCACCTCGATGTCGGTGTCGGTGGCCGTCGACTTGAAGTAGAGGTCGACACTTCCCGAACCGACCATGACGGCATCCTCGGCGAGCGCGTCGGAGGTAAACACCACTTCTTCGTCGACGAAGTCCCAGTGCCAGTTCGGCTGCGCTTTCCAAGCCGCGCTGCTGCCGCCGTCGAGCGTGATGTCCTGGGAAATATCAGGATCGTAACCGTAGGGAACCTCGCCGCTGGCCGTCGGCACCTCCGGTACCAATCGACCGTCGGCATCGAAGTAGAAGATCGCGGGGTCGACCTCGGGCACCGGCCAGGCGTCGAATCCCATCTCGAATCCCGGGTAAGGGGCGCCGGGCTCGTCGGGATCGCCGGCCCCGTTGTCGAACAGGATACGCACCTTCGCATCGGATTCGAACGCTGCGCGCGCTTGCTCGAGACTCATGCCTTCGAAGCGGTCGGGCGGCACGTCCAAACCTTCGACTCCGAAGATGCTCTCGCCGACCACCGCGATCGCAACGCCCGCGGCCGGCGGAAACACCGGCACTTCGTCGGCGACGTAGAGCGAGAAGAACTCGAACCAGCGAGCGAAAATCACCGGACCGAGCGAGTCGGTGTGTCCGCCGTTGGTCATCGTGAAGTGGGCATTTTCCGTGCCGGTGAAGCGGTCGATCATGGTCGGGAAGTAGCCCCCGGTTTGCTCGTCCTGCCATGCGCCGGCCAGGAACACGGGCACGTTGATCTTGTCGACGAAGGTCGCGGGCGACAACGGCGCCGCCACCTCGTCGGTGTAGAACGGGTTGTCCTCGATCTGCTGGAACAGATCGCTCGCCTGGCCTTTCAACTTCTGGTTGTCGATGCACACCTGGTCGCCTTCGTCGATGCGCTGTTGCGACCAGCCCTGCCCTCCGACGGTCGCATCGCGCTGCCGGTCGGCAGCCCAGTCGACCGCGAAGCCGTTGTTCAGAATCCCGCCGGGATACAGAGTCGCCGGCGTGTCGGAGATCACCGACAGAGGCGTGATCGCGGCCAAGCTTGGCGGCTGCAGCCGCGCAACGAAAAGCTGCGAAATACCCGGATAGGAAACGCCGATCATCCCGACCTTGCCGCCCTTCACCCAGGATTGGCGGGCGATCACTTCGATGGCGTCGTAGCCGTCGGTGCTCTGCGCCGGTTCGAAGTAGTCGAACGAGCCGCCCGAGCAGCCGGTTCCGCGCATGTTCACCCCAACCGTGGCAAAGCCGAGTAGTGGACCGATCAAGACACCGGGTTGATTGACACTGGGATTGGCCGGGTCGTAGCCGGAGTACTCGATCAACGTTGGATACGGGCCGTTCTCGACCGGCCCCGGCAGCACGACGTTAATGGCGAGCAGTGTTCCGTCACGAGTCCGGAGGTAGCCGTAGCCGGGCCCGATCTCCTGTCCTTCGTAAAAGGAAGGCTCCGGATGCTCGTCCATCCCGGTGACGCGCACCGGACCGAAGGTGGTCGGCAGCCCGCTCGTCGTGCCGGTCGAGAGAACCTCGACCGTGTAGCCGTCACCTGGCTCGAGCTCGCGCCATACGATCGATCCACTGTCGTCTGCCTCCGCAGTTGCGATCGCTGTCCCGTCCTTGCGGAGCTCGACCATCGACCCGGGGATCGCGTCCGTCAGGTACACCTGCTCGATGCTGCCGATGAGCTGAATTTCGCCGGGCTGCGGCGTCGGAGTGGCGGTCGCAGTCGGAACCATGGTAGCAACTGTTCCCGTCGGTATCGCGGTCGGAGTGACCGTAGCAGCGGTTCCGGTCGGAACTCCCGTCGGGGTCGACGTCGGAGCGATGGTCGGCGTGCCGGTGACCCCACCCGTCGGTTCTTCGGTCGCGGTCGCCGTCGGCGTGTCCTGCGGGATCGGCGTCGACGTCGGAGTCATCGTCGCCGCCGGTGTTTGCGTCCGAACGATTGTCTTTTCGTCGTCCGAACAAGCCGAAACCAGCAGCGACAAAGCCGCGATGACGACCGTCAGTCGTGCTCCCCCAAAAAATCGCAGCGCCATACAGGCACCCCCCATGTCTAGGTTGTTGTAGATCGTAGTCGACGCCCGCGAGCGGGGCCCGAACTCCGAAGCTATGTCCGCTGTGCGTGATTGAGTCAAATGGAACCGAAGGTTCCGAATTGATCGGGTACCTGGTGGATTGCTCACGAAGTCACGGTAACGACTCGCCACTGAAGATTCTCAGCCACAGATGAACACAGAGAAACACAGATGCTGAATCGCCGGCGTCTTGGCAAACGCGGGCGACGCATGCGTCGCCCCTACACGGGAGCGGAGAAAAGTTGGGCCGATGTAGGGGCGGGCAACCTGTCGTCCGAAGCCTCGGCGAAGGAGGATGCCTCGCCCATCAGATCTATCGAAGCAGCCTTCGAATGTCGGATCTGTGTTCCTCTGTGGCAAAGCGCCTCAGGCCTCGAGGAGGTCTTTGGCGATGGCGCGGATTTGGATCTCGTCGGTGCCGGCGTAGATCTGCAACACCTTGGCATCGCGGGCCAGCTGCTCGACCTGGTATTCGGACATGTAGCCGTTGCCGCCGTACACCTGCACCGCTTCCATCGCCACCTCGACCGCAGCGCGCGCCGAGTAGAGCTTCATCGCCGAAGCCTCGGCAAAGCTCATCGACTTTCCCTGGGCGACCAGCTCGATGAAGCGAAAGACCAGATTCTGAAGGTTCATGCGCGCGACTTCCATTCTCGCGAGCTTCTCCTGGATGAGCTGGTACTGACCGATCGGCTGGCCGAACTGAACACGTTCCTTGGCGTACTTGATCGACAGCTTGAGGCACTGTTCGACGATGCCCAACGCCATCGCGGCAACCCCCGATCGTTCGGTCTGGAAGGTAGCCTTGGCACCGGACCGTCCGCCACCGGTGGCTTTCAGCGCGGCCTCGCCTCCGAGCAGGCGGTCGACGCCACAGCGAACGTCGCTCAGGAACAGCTCGCCGGTCGGGGAAGAGTGCATCCCCATCTTGCGCAGCGGCGGAGTCTGTTCGAGACCGTCCATGCCGCGATCGAGAACGAAGTGCAGAATGCGGCGATCGCGCGCATCGACGCCTTCTTCGTCGAGCTTGCAGATGAAGACAATCGTGTCGGCGTATGGGCCGTTGGTAATGAAGGTCTTGCTGCCGTTGAGAACGAAGTCGTCGCCATGCCGTCGAGCCGAAGCCCGCATGCCGCCGAACGCGTCCGATCCGGAGTCGGGCTCGGTAATCGCCCAGGCGCCGACTTTCTCGAGTGTCAGCAGCTCGGGAACCCAACGCTCCTTCTGTTCGACGGTACCCTTCGATTGGATGGCGCCCGCGGTCAGCCCCACCGAAACCCCCATCGCAGTGACCATGCCGGGGCAGTAGCGGCAGAGCTCGATGATCGGGATGATCGTCGCCGCAGCCTGATCGGCGCGCGCGCCGGGGTTCCCCGCTCCGTTGCCGTTCTTGGCTCGTGGTGCCTCGCCGGCCTTTTCGGCCTCGATCTGCTTGGCGAAACGCGACTTCGCCATCTCATCCATCCCGAAGGTTTTGTACATCTTGCGGAGGATGTCGTACGGCGGCATGTCGCCGTGCTCGAGCGCTTCCAGGTTGGGTGCGATCTCGTCCTCGACGAAACGCTGCACGGCGTCCCGGATCATCAACTGCGATTCACTCCACTCAATCATCGACTACTCCTATTGCGGCGTCCGCGTTCCCCACCCCAACCGGGGCCAGGGGACAGCGAGTCGGCAAGCAGCGCCGACTCGCCGTCCAGGGCCCTACTTGCCCGTCCAGTTGGGTGCACGCTTCTCTGCGAACGCGCGCGGACCTTCTTTGGCATCGTCCGAGGTAAACACCTCGCGACTGATCGGCTTCTGGATCTCCCAGAACTCCGCCTCGGTTCGACCGGCGGTCTCGCGAATTAGCCTCTTCGAGGCCGCTACCGAGAGCGGCGCGTTCTTGGCGATCGACTCGGCGAGCTCGAGCGCAACCTCGGCGGCCTTGCCCTTCGGCGCCACGCGGGAAACCAACCCGTACTCGTATGCTTGCTCGGCGGTGATCGGCTTTGCGGTCAACGCCATCTCCATCGCGACGCTGTAGGGAAGCCGACGCGGCAACCGCAACAGCGCACCGCCGACAGCAGCCAATCCGACGCCCACTTCCGGGATGCCGAGCTTCGCCCCTTCCGCCGCCACCAACAGATCGCAGGCGAGCGCCACCTCCAGGCCGCCGGCAAGGGCGAAACCCTCGATTGCCGCGATGACCGGTTTCTCGGCTCCGTTCTGGAAGACATCGTCCAAGCCCCGCGGCGGCCCCTCGGTCAGAAAGGCCTTCAGATCCATGCCCGAGCAGAAACCCCGCCCCTCGCCGGTGACCACCGCGGCAGTCAGCTCGGTATCCTCGTCGAGTTGCTTGAAAGCCGCCAACATTCCTTGCGCGACGTCCGTGTTGATCGCGTTCATCGCATCGGGGCGATTGAGCGTAATCAGAAGAACCCGCCCGCGTTTCTCGGTCAGTACTGCATCCGACATCGGTCGCTCCTCACTTCGGGGGCATTCGGATGCCGCCGTCGATCCGAATCGTTTCCCCGTTCATGTAGCTGTTGGTCACCAGCTCCGCCGCCAGCGACGCAAACTCTTCCGACGTACCGAGGCGATGCGGAAACAGTACGCTGCGCCCAAGGCTCTCTTTAAACGCTTCGGAAGCCTCGCCCTCTCCGTAAATCGGAGTGTCGATCAGCCCCGGTGCAATCGTATTGACCCGCACCCCGATCGCGGCGAGGTCGCGCGCGATCGGCAGCGTCATCCCGACGACACCGCCCTTGGAAGCGGAATACGCCGCTTGGCCGATCTGTCCGTCGAAGGCGGCAACCGACGCAGTGTTGATGATGCACCCGCGTTCGCCTTCCTCGAGCGGATCAACCTTGCTCATCGCCGCTGCCGCCAGACGCAGGCAGTTGAACGAACCGATGAGATTGACGCGGATGACGAACTCGAAGGCTTTCAGATCAAAAGGGTTCCCTTTGCGGTCGACGGTGCGGGAAGCGTTGCCGAGCCCCGCACAGTTGATCAGCACCCGCAACGGACCGAGCTCCGAAGCCTTGTCGACGGCGGCCTGTACCTGGGCCTCATCCGCGACGTCGGCTTTGCAAAACGCGCCGCCGACTTCGCTCGCCATCTTGTTGCCGAGATCTTCGTTGAGATCGACGACGACCACTTTCATCCCACGTTGCGCCAACACGCGCGCCGTCGCGGCGCCCAATCCCGATGCTCCACCGGTGACGATTGCCGAGGCTCCTTCAATGTTCATGACATCCATTCCTTTCCAAACTGTGACGGGCACACAGGCGCATGCCCCGATTCATCGTTACGATCTCAGCCGATTTCGTCGTCGAGAATTCCCGACAGATTCGATTGCAAACGCACCAGCAGCTCGGCGAGAAGCTGGCGCTCGCGGCGGGTAATCCCCGCACGTAGGTCGCCACGCAAGGCCCGGTCGATCTCCAGGACCGGTTCGGCAAGCTCGGCCCCTGCAGGCGTGGCGGCGACCAACCAAACTCGCCGATCGCGCGGGTTGGGTCGCCGCTCGACCAATCCACGACGCTCCAGCGCGTCGACGATCGAGCCGGTGGCAGCTCTGCCCAGCCCGAGGCTGCCGGCGATCTGGGTTTGGGTCAGCGGTCCCGAGTCGTTCAGGAAGCCCAACAAACTGGCTTGGGATAGGTTCAGCTCGAGCGGCGCCAGCCGCGTCTCGTACGCCTGACGAATGGCGCGCGCCGTTTTCATGATGGTCGACTCGACCCGCTGCCAAGGCGGCGCGTCGAGCTCGTGTGCTGGGGAAGACATCACGATTGGAACCGACACGGCCGACCGCGAAATGCGGTCGGCCGTGTCTCATTCCGAAAGCCTTATCCCCTGCGGATCAGAGTCCCGGTGCCGAGACCGCCGCCGCAACACATGGTGATGAGTCCGTGCTCGCCATCGCCGCGCTCGAGCTCGTGCACCGCTTTGGTGATCAGGACGGCCCCCGTCCCGCCGAGCGGATGGCCGATCGCGATCGCGCCGCCGTTCGGATTGACTTTGCTCATGTCGGGCTTGAGCTCCTTCTCCCAAGCCAGAACCACCGACGCAAAGGCCTCGTTGATCTCGACCGTATCGATATCGCCCATGGTGAGCTTGTTGTCGGCCAGGAGCTTCTGCGTCGCCGGGATCGGACCGGTCAGCATCAAGATCGGATCGGACCCGACCAGACAAACGTCGACGATGGTTGCACGCGGCGTCAGACCGAGCTCGTTGGCCTTGTCGCGCGTCATCAAGAGCACCGCGCCGGCTCCATCGCTGATCTGGGAGGAGGTTCCCGCGGTGTGAACTCCGTCCGGCATATTGGTGCGAAGACCCGCCAACGCCTCCATTGTCGTTGCCCGCAAACCTTCGTCGCGATCGACGCGATGGGTGGTCTTGCCGATCTTGCCGTCTTCGGTCCAATCGGGGGCGTCGAGCGAGACGATTTGCGAATCGAAGCGACCGTCCTCCCATGCAACGGCGGCGCGGTCTTGCGATTCCTTGCCGAACGAGTCGGTGTCTTCGCGCGACAGTCCCCACTTCTTGGCGATGCGCTCGGCCCCGTCGAACTGGGTGGTGAACTCGTAGCTGCTCCAGTATCCCTTGTTGATCGGCTTGCCGACGTTCGGCTCCTTGGGCGTCGTCGATCCCATCGGAACCCGGCTCATGATCTCGACGCCGCAGCCAACCGCGGCGTCGACGACGCCGGAGGCAACCAGCGAGTACGCTAGGTTGGTGGCCTGCTGGGACGATCCGCACTGCGCGTCGACCGTCGTCGCCGGCACCTCGAGCGGCAAGTCCGCGGTGAGCCACGCATTGCGCGTGACGTTCATCGACTGCATTCCGACCTGGCCGACACAGCCGCCGACCACCTGGCCGACGACGGATGGATCGACGCCGCTGCGCTTGAACAGCTCCGACTGGACCGTCCCCAGCAGGTCGATCGCGTGCATGGCGGACAGGCCGCCGTTCCTCTTACCCAAAGGGCTTCGTACCGCTTCGACGATTACGACTTCGCGCATGCAAAACTCCTCGCTGTGTTGAATTCGAATTCCGTACGCTTCCATACAATCGAACCCCATACAAGATGACCGTCGCGGCGCCGGCCGCCGGGGCGGTCGTTCGCAAACCCGTGTCGAAAGTGGTGCACGGGCGAGCGACGACTGTTAACGTGCCGATCTATGGGTACAACCGCCGCAACGTCGTCGACCGTCGAGTCACCTCCAACCCCAAAAACACTGCCCCGTGTACCACTGACGACGACGCTGCGACTCGTCACCTCGCCGAGCGACGAGCGGATCAACATGCGCGGTCGCGTCCAACGCATGTACGACCGTCACGGAGTGGCGTCGTGTCAGAACCTGCTCTTCGTTCGCATCGTTCACCTCTTCGGCCCTGACGCCAATCGCTTCGTATTGCTCGATAAGGATCGGATCTTTTCCGCCCGCAAGCCGTGGATGACGATCATGGGGCGAATTTTTCCGAACGGTCTGCTGCTGATGGACGGCGATGAGCACAAGCTCAACCGCAAGATCATGCACACCGCGTTCACCCGTCCGGCCCTGCGTGGTTACGCCGAGCGGATGAACCCGATGGTCGCGGCGGGAATCGACGGGTGGGACACGACGAGCGGCCGCTTCCACGTCTTCAAGGCCATCAAGGAGTTGACCCTGGGCATGGCGGCACGGATCTTCATCGGCGCCGATCTCGGTCCCGAGACGACCAAGATGAACGCCGCTTTCGAGAACCTGGTTGCGGCGAGCATGTCGCAGATTCGCCTACCCATCCCCGGGCTCGAGTTTCAGCGCGGCTTACAGGCGCGCAAGTTCATGGTCGATTTCTTCCGCGACATGATCCCGCAAAAGCGCGCCGGCGACGCGCCCGACATCTTCGCTCGCTTGACACGTACGGTCACCGACGAGGGCGAGCGCTTCGAAGACCAGCAGATCATCGACCATATGAGCTTCCTGATGATGGCCGCGCACGACACCACCACCAGCACACTGAGCTCGATGTTCTACGAGCTCGCCAAGCATCCCGAATGGCAGGAGCGCGTGCGCGAGGAGGCGCTTGCCTACGGCAGCGACGACTTCGCCTTCGACGATCTCGACCGCTTCGCAGTCACCGGCCGAGTCATGAAGGAAACGCTGCGCCGCTACCCACCCCTTCCCGTCATCCCTCGTATGGCCGAACGCGATACCGAGTTTGCGGGCTACCGCATTCCCAAAGGGGCGATGTGCGTCGTCGCACCGATCCACACCCACTACATGCCGGAATGGTGGGATGAGCCCGAACGTTTCGATCCAGACCGCTTTGCGCCCGAGCGCGCCGAGGACGAACGCCACAGCCACAACTGGATCCCCTTCGGAGGCGGACCGCATATGTGCATCGGCCTGCGATTCGCGGAAACCCAGATCAAATTGGTGATCCATCACGTCGTACGACGCTACCGCTGGAGCGTGCCCGAAGGATACCGTATGCCGGTGCAACAGGCGCCGATCTCGAAACCGATGGACGGGCTTCCGGTCGATCTCGAGCGCATCGGCTGAGCGGACTCTCGTTGGGCAATGCCCAGCTGCCCACCAAACAAGCCGAATCAAACCGACTCACCAGTTGCGATCGTCTGGGTTTGAACTACTTTCGCGTTCCACTATGCTTTCCGGGTTTGCTGGGTCGCGACTTGGGGCGCGTCTCGCACCACGCCCTGCGGGCGTGAACGAACCAAACTAGGGGAACGAACATGGGGAATGCGCAACGACTCATCGGTTGCTTGGCCGCGCTGTCACTAGCCGGCCCGCTCACCGCCGCCGCCGGCGAAGACTGTGAAGGTCGGGTCTTCGAAGGCACCTACGATCTGATCCAAGAGGCCATCTTCGAGAACCGAGGTTGCACCAGCGACGCCTGCCACGGCGCCGCCGCTGCGGGCGAGCTCGATCTGCGGGCCGACGTCTCGTACGACAGCCTGATCGAAGTCGTACCGACGACGGTCGACGATGCGGCCGTTCCGGGGCTTCGGCGGGTGGTACCGGGCCAGAAGGACCAGAGTCTGCTCTTCCTCAATCTGGCGGCTGGTACGCTGCCGGATGTCTGGTCGGCTCCGCTGCGTCCGATGCCGATTGG
>JANQHZ010000857.1 GCA_028282445.1 Candidatus Binatia bacterium
CCCCCGGGGAGGAGAACGCTCGACGAACCGCGGCGAGCACCGCGCGCGCATCGAGGCTGAAGATCAGATCGGATTCGTTGTACGGGCTAATCGCGCAGCCCGGCCCCTTGGGGCGCGGCATTTCCAAGAAGGCGCGCGTAAAGCCGACTTCGAGGCCGTTCAGGTACGGCCCCTGACCGCTCGTCAGGTGACAGGGCACGACCAAGCCGTCCGGCATCACCGTCGCGAAATAGCGACCGGCGGTGCACTGCGAGCAGTCGCTGAAATTGGGCGCCGAACGCAGGCGATCGAAGAAGCGACGCGACGACCCGACCGGCGCCTCGTCGATCACTTCGGTGAGTTGATCGGCCAGGCGCGTCATCAGCGCGACGTCGATGCCAGTGCGGAATCCAGTGTCGTGCGCGAAGCAATCCTCGTAGGCAGGCTGGAAGTAAGCCCAGAAGCCGTTCTCCGACGCGAGCGCGAGAATCTCCTCGACGCGGTTCTCGTTCCACGGCCCGATCACCGAGATCGTCGCAACCGCCAGCCCGCGTTTGCGTGCTTCCTGGATCACCCGGATCACACGCTCGTACGAGCCTCGCTTCTTGCGGACGACATCGTGCACGTGATCCGGCCCGTCGAGCGAGACCACCAGCATGTCGAGACAGTCGGCGAGCCGATCTAGATGACGCTCCGTCGTCCACCCGTTGCTGTTCATCGACGTGAAGCAGCCTTCCGACTTGGCGTGCTCGATCAGGTCGATCGCATCCGGACGCAGCAATGCCTCGCCACCGCCAAATGCGGCCCGGCCCATCCCCGCGCCGGCCAACTCCGAGATTGCCCGGCGAAACTCGTCGGTCGTCATCTCTCCCGCGGCTGCCGCCGGGACGTCGCAGTACTCACAGCGGAAGTTGCAGCGATTGGTGAGAACGAAGACCATCGAATACGGCTGCGCCTTGCCACGCGCCATCGACAGCGCGAGTTGCGCCGAGCGGCCCGCCATGCGGGTGGATAGGCGAGCGCTCATAGGCCGCTTCCCCAGAAGAGAAGCGCGAACAACGTCATCCCGCACAGCAGCGAGTACCACCGATGAGAAAAGCGAAGCTTGCGAGCGTGGGCGCGGGTGCAGGATGCCACCATCACCGCGCCACCGCACATGCCGACCGCGGCCACGACACGGCCCACCATCGGAATCTGTAGCCACCACAGCGGGAGAATGCTGAGCGGACCGAGGATCACGGCGAGCAGGCGCACGCCGGTCGTGCCGACGACGACACCAGTCGTGCGGACGCCCGCAGGCTCGTCCTCGTCCGCGTCACTCACCTCGTGCAGGATTTGGTTCTGCGTGACCAACACCCAGAAGCAGTACGTAAGGAACAGCACTTCGGCCGACGGCTCGCCGACCACCGCCAGCAGCGGTAGCGGCGCGAAGATGAGAACGTTTACGATCGTTCCGATCACCGGCAGGCGCTTGAGGCGAAGCAGCGAGCTGTAGAAGGTCCCCGCAACCAGCGACACCACCGCGCCGGCCAATGCCACGCCCGATAGAGCGGCCGCAACCGCGATGGCCCCGATCGCACACGCTGCCACCAGCAACGCGGCCTCACGCGGTACTCCCGCAACCCCCGCCAGCGAGTTCTTGGCGGCGTTGCGGTCCATCGCACGGTCCGCAATGCCGTTGAGCCCGTAAGCGTAGGCGAGGCACGCCGCGGTGACGAACATGCTCGCCAGCCCCCGCAGAACGTCCTCCGGACCTCCGATACCTTCGACCAAGCTGGTCAGCGGAAGCGGCGTAAAGTACCACCAGTGCGGAGCGCGCACCGCACGCCAGGCTCGGCGCCACGCGGCGGGGGGGCTTTGCTCGTCCAGTGTACGGCTCCGCCCGGCGTCCCCCGACCTAGCGCCGGCGCCGAGCGGCGCTCGCCCCCCGCGGGACTCGTGCTCCGCCAATCTGTCCGTATTCGCGCGCAGGCTCATCGAACGATCACAGCTCCGAACAGTACGACATCCCGGCTCGGTGCCGCACCGATTCCCGGAACGCACCGACAGTCGGCTGCGAGCGGTTAGGAGATCGCTTGGCGAGCAGGAGAAGGGAGTCGATCACGTGGCACGATAGCTTGCTACGGAGCGCAAGGGCAAGGAAAACACGGGCACTCGACGAAGACCGGCCCGCACCGCCAGCGCCTCTATAAACACCAAAATGGGCACTCGCCGATGACGCCAGCAGTCCGGTGCGGAGTTGGGATCACCCCTCGCGCGGGCACTCACGCCACGGGTTCGACCCCGCGGGCGCCGAGTTGCTCGACATACACCTCGTGCACGCCGAGACAGCGCTCTCGCAGAGAGCAGTCCGCGCACGGTTCCACAAAGGTTCGGCCCACCCTCATCTCGTCGCTCACCGACTCCGGCAAGATCGAAAGGAGGGACTTCGGCTCGTCGAAGGCGCACGGCGTGAAACCACTCGTCCCCAGAAAGCTCACGAATATGTCCCGCGCACGCAGGGCGCGGACCGCCGCCGACAGATGCGGACGGAGCTCGTCGAGTGGCACGATCGCGCCATCGTAGAACTCTCGGCGCCGATAGGCGATTGGAAAGCTGTAGCTGACTCGCGAGATCCTGCGACCATCTCCGCTCAGATCGCGCCCGACGAACTCCGCATGCGCCTCGAGAGAGGTGAAGTTCGCCCGTTCGACGACGCAGTGGATGCCTACATCGATGCCCGCGTCGATCGCGGCGCGAGCGCCGGCGACCGTCAGCGCGAAGCTGCCGGGAGTCATCGTCATGCGGTCGGAAACGGTCGCTTCGGCGGAATGCAACGAAACCACAGCCCCTCGTAAACCGGCACCGATCAATAACGAGAGAAACTCGGGCTCGGTGAAGCGGATGGCGTTCGTCTCGACCGTCACGTACACGCCAGCCTTCTCGGCGCGCTCGATCCACTCGGGCAAGCGCGGATGCAAGGTGGGCTCCCCACCGCTGAGGATGAGGCTGGTTATCTTCGTCGCGCAGAGCTCATCCAACCAGCGGTCAAACACCTGGTCGGGAGGCGCCGGCCATTGACGGTCCTGCCAGCACATCCGGCAATCCTGATTGCATTGCACGCCAAGCCAGAGGATGCCGGTCGGTGTGTCGGCGCCGTGAAAGAGGATGGCGAAGTCTTTATCCTGGACGGGCAGGAAGGGGCGATAGGCCTCGAGCTTTTCGAGAAATGTGGAAACCGGCGGCGACGTCTCGGCCTGGCCTTCCGGATCGATGCGCTGCAGCCGGTCCCGGAGATCTCGAAAGAACCCGGAATTGCGCGGATCGACGACCGGGTCGGCCTCGCCGCCGCGGTATGAGCAGGCCAGTCGGGCGGTGCGGAACCACGCAGGCCGGGCGGGGTCGGAGCTTTCGAAGTCGAGCACGACGAGGTCCCCCGAAGGCAACTTCGCCGTCACTTCGCCACGCCAATCGTACGAGCCCTGAGCCGCCGGCCCGACCTCGGCCCCTACCAATCGATCGCCGATCTCAACCACATCGAGCAGAGCGTCGCGCGCCGCGTCGGCCAGCGTCGACACGAAGGGGGACAAGACGGACGCTTGGCTCTCCTTCTGCGC
>JANQHZ010000869.1 GCA_028282445.1 Candidatus Binatia bacterium
CGAAGGGGGTCAACCGGGTGCGGTTGTAGGCGTCGCCGAGCTTGCGAATCGCCTCGGCCTGGGTCGGATAGGGGTGGATGACGCCGGCGATCGTGCCGAGGCCGACCTTGGCGACCATCGCCAAGGTGAGCTCGCTGATCATGTCACCGGCGTGGCCGGCGACGATCGTCGCGCCGACGATCTCGTCGCTGCCTTTCCGGCAATGGACTTTGACGAATCCGTTTTCCTCGCCGTCGGCGATCGCCCGATCGACGTCGGCCATCGACTGAACGTAGGTATCGACCTCGATGCCCCTCTCGCGCGCTTCGTGCTCGTACAAGCCGACATGCGCAATCTCCGGTTCGGTATACGTGCACCAAGGAACTTGGACAGCGCTCAGCTTCTTGCGACCGAAGAACAGCGCGTTCTGAATCACGATACGCGCCGCCGCGTCCGCCATGTGGGTAAACTTGTGCTTCATGCAAACATCGCCGGCGGCGAAGATCGATCGGTTGCTGGTGCGCAGACCGTCGTCGACTTCGATCCCGGAGCGATCGTAGTTGACTCCGACGACATCGAGCCCGAGCCCCTCGACGTTGGGCGATCGCCCGACACCGAGAAGGATCTCGTCGGCGTGGAGCTCCCTTTCGCCATCCGGACCCTCGACCACCAGCACCCGCTCGTCCCCCTCCCGGCGCGCCGATTTGACGGCCGCTGAAAGTACGAGCTCGACCCCGTCGCGGCGGAACGATTCCTGCACGAGCGCCGCGGCGTCGGCATCCTCGCGCACCAAGATATGATCGGCCTGGTCGACCAACGTGACCTGGGTTCCGAGTCGCTGGAACGCCTGTGCCATCTCGCACCCGATCGGTCCGCCGCCGATTACGATCAACCGGCGCGGTCGCTCGGTGAGCTCGAAGATCGTCTCGTTGGTGAGGTAACCGGCTTCGGCAAGCCCCTCGATCGGGATCTCCGTGGCTCGCGCGCCGGTGGCGATCACCGCCTTCTTGAAGCGCAGCGTCGTGTCGCCGACCTGCACCGTATCGGCGCCGGTAAAGCGGCCGGCTCCGATGAAGACATCGACTCCCTTCTGGTCCCGAAAGGTTTCAGCGCCGTCGACGACGCTGATGCGAGCGCGGATCCTGCGCATGCGTTCCATCACCGCGGGAAAGTCGACCTCGACTCCGCTCGGAACCTCGACGCCGAACTCGCCGGCGTCGCGAACTTGCCCCGCGACACGCGACGACCGAATGATACATTTGGAGGGAACACACCCGACATTGAGGCAATCCCCTCCCATGAGGTGCCTCTCGATCAACGCCACGCGCGCGCCGAGCCCGGCCGCTCCAGCCGCTGTCACCAATCCGGCCGTACCGGCGCCGATCACGACGAGGTTGTAACGCGACGCCGGCTCCGGGTTCACCCAGTCCGGTGGATGGACGTTCCCCACCAGAGTCGCGTTGTGCGCGTCCTCCGGTCGGATCATTGGCTGGTTGGTCATGAGGCTCTCCCGTTGACTGGGCACACGAGGATCTAGACGATTGTCTCTAGATCAGGATACGGACGCGCTGCTCCAGTGTTACAGCCGTATCTCGCTCTACAACCGACCGAGGGCCGGTTTGGTTCCCTGGCGCGACAAATCGTACCGGGAACCCTCCGCCGCCTCATTCCGCGGGAGCCGCGCCAGCCTGCGCATCGACGGCGGAGAAGCGGAGGTTTGCATAGTGAGCCACTGCGCGCCCGCAGGTGTTGTCGGCATCGGTGAGGATCGCCACACCAACCACCGGGGGCGGCTCGGCCTTCCAATAGCGACGGTAGCCCTCGTGGACATTGACGCTGACCGAGCGCCAATCGGAGGAGACGCCGCAACCACGCGAAATCAGGAAGGTCGGGCTTCGATACGGA
>JANQHZ010000884.1 GCA_028282445.1 Candidatus Binatia bacterium
CAGAACTTGCTTGGTTGCCGCAATCAGACACTGGTTTGGGCATGGGCGCTGCAGTGAGGGCAGTGGGATGCGGGGAACGCGACAGATTGTCCGCTGGGAATGCGGTGAATGCAGACGTTCAAAAACGAACCGATGACGGCCGAAACCAAGAATACGAATGCTTCGATCATGAGACTCCGATGGGCCGCGACTCTGCCCGATCTGCCGACAACCCGGGGGTGGGGGGTGACTCTCCGTAAGTGACTCGAGGGCGAACCATAGTTCGGCCAGGCCTCTAGGCGACTTTCTTGCTGCGCCGTGCCGGCGCTCGTTTCTTGGTAGCCTTCGTTACCTCGTGGCTGATGCCGCCATGGCTCGACTCGATACGTTCGGTTCGCATCAAGGATATTTGCTCGGACACCAGACCGAGCATGAAGATCACGACTGAAGTCGAAAGCAGAAGGGCCGCCATATTGGTGAAGCGGTGGGCGGTGACATAGGTGTAGAGGTAGTACAGGAGCCCGGTCGCAAAGAATCCCAGACTGACTGGCAGGAAGACGCGGAAGGGAGCGAACAGTGTCGCGATCTTGGTCAGGATCAGCAGGAAACGCGTGCCGTCCTGCCAGATCCGAATCTTGCTGGTTCCAACGCGCTGGCGGATGTCGATCGGTTCGTATCGCAAGGTGAGGCCACTGCGCAGGTAGGCCAGTGTGAGCGTAGTCGGGTAGGAGAAGGTGTTGGGAAGGATCTCCAGGTAGCGTCGAACCTCCTGCGTGCGCATCGCTCGGAAACCGCTGGTCAGATCGCGTACCGGGAACTCGCTGACGTAGGTTGCCAGCCAGTTGTAAATCGCGTTGGCCAACCATCGATGCCAGCCGGCCTGACCCGAGGCGGGGCGTTCGCCGACCACCATGTTGTAGCGCTCCAGATGTTGCGCGAGCTTGGGTACGTCGGTTGCCAGGTGCTGCCCGTCGGCGTCCATCAAGACCACGTACTTGCGCGAGGCGTTGCGCAAACCGGTCTTGACGGCCGCGCCGTTGCCAATGTTGTGCGCGTGCGAGATGACCCGCGCGCCGTGAGCGGCGGCGATGTCGGCGGTGTCGTCGGTCGATCCGTCGTCGACGACCAGGATCTCGGCGCCTGGCAGCTCGCGGCCGAGGGACTCGAGCAATGGCTCGATTCCTCGCGACTCGTTGAATGCCGGGATCAATATACTCAGGTCTTCGTTCGCTACCGAGCCCATATTCACCTCTTCACCATCCACTCCGATCAAATGATTTCGTATAGACCAAACGAGCCGTGGGTTCGGAGTAACCGCAGGTGCTGAGCGGCAAATCTCTGCCAGCGGCTCATCTCATTCGCGTTGAGATCCTCACGGAGATATCTGCCGAGGTGCGGGGCGGACGCGGCGATGTGGCTGATGCCCTGGTTGCGCAGGGCCTGCGAGACGTCTTGCGGGCTTCTGGCCAGGCGGACCGCGTCGCGCAGCGACGTGCCAGAGTAGTAGTAGTCGTACGTATACGGTCGGCGCCAGTAGTATCCGCGCTGGCCGAGAAAGGCGAGATATACCTTCGAGTCCGACGCGAGGTTGGCGTTGGCATACTCGGAGAGCGGGTACTCCGGGACGAAGCGTGTGATGTAGCTGTCGCGGCTTTCGTTTCCGCTCAGATAGGACAAGGGGGACATCTTGTCCCAGTAGTCGACGAAGTGGGCCAGATTGAAGGCGAGCGCCACCGCGCCCAGGGCGACGAGAAGCGTACGGCTGCGTGGCAGGTCGACACGCCATTTGTCGAGCAGCTCGGCCGTCAGGATGGGCAGCGCCGCGATCGCGGCAATCGCGTAGCGAGCTCGAAACGTCGTCAGGAAGAACACGAGAATCAGGATGCCGAGGGAGAACAGCCACAGGAATCTCGTCTTGTCGTCGCGCCTGCCCAGAAAAACGCCAAGGAACCCGAAGAGCAGTAAGGGGTTGAACGAGCCGTCGAATCTAGCTGGGTCGCCGTAGCGCCCGGTGACGAAGGCGCGGAACGGCGTCGTCATGACCTCGAGCCAAGACTCGTTGTAGAGGAACCTCCGCTTGGTGAAGATGTCGACTCCCGGCGTGTCGGGTCGCGGCGGACCGCCGAAGCTGCTGCGCATCAGTGGAAAGAAGGGGTTGCCGGTCTCCACGTAGTTGCGCAGCATCCACGGGACGAGTGGCAGCGCGGCGGCGAATCCGAAGACCATCGCGTTGCGCAGCACCGTCGCTGCGTCCTTTCTGGGGGCGAGCGTGATCACCCCGATCAGCACAAGAGGAACGGTCAGGTAGCCGTTGTACTTGACCGAACCGGCGCAGCCTGCGGTGAACCCGGCGAGGGCCAGGAGTCCGGTGCTCTCGGTTTCGGACCAGCGCAGGAGCGCGATGAGCGACACCGTTGTGAAGAACAAAAGTCCGAGGTCGACGTACGCGCTCGACGCCAGGTTGGCGAAGGTCGGTGTCGTCAGCAGCAGCAGCGCGATGAACGCGGCGACCGAGGCCGCCAGGTACGAGGAAAGGTACAGGAAGAGCACGCTTACCGTTCCCACTCCGAAGAGGAGGTGGAGGTCCTTGGGGAGGCTTTCCCAGCCCTGCGCAAGGAACGGTGTGTAGAGCATCGTCAATTGCATTGGAAAGTACGACTGCTCGGCGAACGGCAGAACTACGGCGCGTCCGGTGGAGATGAACAGCTCGGGGAGCGCGAGGTGGTGGGTGAGCTCGTCCCTGGCGACCGGTGGAACCAGATTGACGATCAGCACCAGAGCGACGAACACGCCGCAAGCGACCACCATGAGCCGGCTCGAGCGTTCGCGCCAGGCCTCGCAGCAGGCCAGGCCGGCTGTCCCGACCAGCAGGACGGCGACCGCTGTCGGCCATATCAGCCCGAGCGGCGATGCGAGACCATAGCCTTGCGACGCGAGGAGAAAATACAGGGTACCGAGGACGCCGATACTCCCGCCCGCCCACAGTGCGAGGTCGAGCCTGTTTTGGTTCTCGCCGCGTTCGATCATCGGAACTCTCTGCGCGAGAAGAAGCCGACCGCGAGCAGGAGAAGGGCCGCGCTGTAGAATACGGCGTAGCCGATCAGGTAGGGCAGCGTCGATGGATCCAGATGTTCTCCGTGCACCAACCGATCGCCGAGCAGAAAATGGTCCAGGCGCGGCAAGAGAGCATTGAGCGTTCGCGCAAGCGAGCGGAGAACCCATCCGGTATCCTCGGACAGAAAGTAGTCGAGGTACTGGGTCGAGCGTCCGGCGATGAAGCAGCCGATCGTGAACATGCCGGCAAGTGTCGGCGTAACAACGACGGACGAGAAGAACACCGCGAACGCGATGACGATCATGATCTCGAGCAGCGAGGCGAAGGATGCGACTAGGATGATGGGGTCGAAGCGTCCTTCGATCAGACTCAGGAACAACCCCAGCCCCACCGCCATACCGGCGATGACTGCGGTCGATGTGAGCAGCAGTCCCGCGAACTTGCCGAGCACGAACTGCCAGCGCGCAACAGGCTTGGAGAGGGTGTTTAGAATCGTCTTGTTGCTGAGCTCTTGATGCAGCAGGTTGACGCCGAGCACGACTGCGATGATCACCCCGAACAGGGAGATGCTCATCAGGCTGAAGTCCTTGATGTAGCGGATCGGATCGCCGATCGAGGCGCTGCCGAGTACGGTGGACACCCCGACCATGAGGACGGCAAACGCGAGAATGGAGTAGAGCACGCGATTCCTGATCGCCTCTCGGGTAGTGTTCAATGCAAGCGCCGCGACTTTGCTCATGGTCGTGTCCTAACCGCCGATATGTCGCAGGAACCTGTCTTCGAGAGAGGTGAAGCGGGGGGTGATGGACTTGATCGAGCCGTTATCACGCCGGATCAGATCAATGGCGACGTCGACCTGGCTCTGGTCCGGCAGTACGATGATGTGGCGCTCATCCGCCTGCGTGATCGACGCGCCTGCCAACTTTTCGATGTCCCCCCATGCAGTGCCGTTGATTCGTTCGACGACCAGCTCGAAATGATCGGCCCCTGCCACGTCGGCCAGGTTGATGACCTCGCGAAGCTTGCCATCGGTCAGGAAACCGACGCGGTCGCAGATCGCCTCGACGTCGGGGAGAATGTGTGAGGAGAATATGACGCTGGCGCCCTGATCTCGTATGTCGCAGATCAGCTCGCGCATCAGTCGGCGGCCGACCGGATCCAGCCCCGACATCGGCTCGTCGAAAACGACCAGGCGTGGGCGGTTGAGGATCGCTTGAGCGACTCCGACCCGCTGCATCAGCCCTTTCGACAGTGACCGCACCGAGGCGCGCCGTTTCTGTTCGAGGCCGACTCGTTGGATCACGGCGTCAATGCGTCCGTTTCGCTCGGCGCGAGGGATGCCATATAGGGCGGCGAAGAGCGCGAGCGTTTCTTGGACCGTCAGGTACTCGTAGAAGTAGGGGTGCTCGGGGAGGAACCCGATGCGTTCTTTCGCGGCTTCGTTGATGGGCGCGCCGTCGAACAGGATCCGGCCGGCGGTGGGGCGTAGGAATCCCAAGATCAGCTTGAACGTAGTGGTCTTGCCGGCTCCGTTGGGACCGAGAAGGCCGAAGCATTCGCCCCGCTGCACCTCGAGATCGAGGGCGTCCAGCACGCGGGTCGGACGGTAGGTCCAATCGCTCCGGTAGTCCTTGGTGAGGCCGGAGATCTCGAGAATGTTGTCGGATTGGCTCATCAGTCCAACAGCTCTCGACCGCTCTTGCCTGCGATGGCGCGTTTACGCAGTGGGCTGGTGTGGGCCTTGGGCGGTTCTTCCCCGGTGCTCGATAGCGCAGTTCCGTCCGGACCGATATAGAATCGGCCACCGAATGGATCGCGCGGGATCTGCCGGAGGAAGCCGGCCGCCACGAGTTGCTCGAGCGATTTCGGAGGCTCGCCGAGCTTGGAGCGGTAGTCGTCGATCGCGGTGTTCAGCGTGGTGATCGCCGCCGATGCCGCTGTTTCTTGCAAGTTTCTCTGTAGAACGTCGCGGACCTGCTTCGACTCGACGTTCTGCTCCAGATCGCGGAGGAAGGCCATC
>JANQHZ010000889.1 GCA_028282445.1 Candidatus Binatia bacterium
ATCGCCGAGGGGGGCGCGGCGGATGTAGCGAACGCTTACGCCGGGAGTGAACCCGAGCTCGGCCAGTCGGTGCGAAACGCCGTCGTCGCCGGCGATCGAAGCGATCGTGCCCGTTTCGGCGGGTGTGAGGTCGGCCAGGGTTTTCGCCATGATCAAACGGTATTGAAAACCATTCTCAATAGCAACGAGAGTGGCATCGCCGGCCTCGAAAGCAGGGAAGCTATCAAACATCGCCCCGGGAAGGGGTGTCGATTCTTGGCGATGAAGGCTGAGGCTGAGGCGAGGCGGAGGCTGAGGGTGGTGGTCGCGCGAAGCGCGTCGGTTATTGCCGGGCCCGAGGCATCCCGACCATCCTTAGCCTTCGCCTCGCCTCAGCCTCAGCCCTGATCACGATGATTGACTCCCCTCGGTGGGATCAGTCTTTTCCCACCCGCTGGAAGTCGGACGACATTGCTCGGTCCCGAACAGCCGGGGACGACCGCTGGGCCGCCCCCGGCTGCCGGGAGGGTAGTCTGCCCGCGTGACGGGCTGGTCGAGTGGAGCTACTCGACGCGGAAGAGCTTCTGGGTTCCCGCCGGCGTGTCCTCGAAAGCGAGCCCGAGGTTCGGGAACACGGTGTCGCAATCGGAGTCGCCCGGGAACGACTGACAGCCCGGCGCGGTCTCCGGTGCGTTCACCTCGACGTTGGAGTCGGCGAGCACGCTCGCGAGGTCAGCGACGATGACGTTGGTCGCCGGGTCGAAGCCGTTGAGCGTGATGGTCGGGCGGTTGGGGTTGAGGCACTCCTCGGTCGGCGGCGTGACCGGCGAGCCGCCGTTGCAGCCGGTGCTGCCGAGGTGGAGGTTGTAGTTGATGGTCGATCCCTCCGGCCCGGCGAAGGCGTCGACGCGGATGAACTTGTAGCCGCCGTTCCAGTTCCAGAACATCGGCGTAACGTTGAGCGGCGAAGTCTCGAGCTCGGCGTTGCCGTGGTTGAGCTCGAAGGGGATGCCGAGATCGAAGCTGACCCCGGTGTAGACACCGGCGGGAGCGGTGCCGCGCACGGTCGAGTTCATCGGCGCGTTGCCGACCGGACATCCGGCGCTGCCGTCCTCGAAGTCGAGCAGGGCGAGACCCTCGCGCTGCCACAGGCCGTCCTGCTCGAGCTCGAGCTCGACCTCGTCGCCGTTCGACTTGAGCAGGCGAACGTTCGACACGTAGAAACGGAAGTCGTTCACCTGCATGCGTGCTCCCGTCGTGCCGACGTTCTCGTACACGCCGCCGCAGGTGAAGGGCTCGTCGCCGACGACGGCGGCGAAGGTGAGCTCGATATCGCGGTCGGCGCAGCCGTCGAGCGAGTTGTTGACCGCGGTGATCAGCTCGTCGATGCTGACCGAGGCGTCGCCGTTGCCGTCGCCGATGCACTGTCCGTTGGGGTCGAGCCCGTCCTGGGCGAACGCCGTCGCGGCGGTCATCGCGAACGCCACGGTCAAGATTCCGAATTTCTTGGCCATTTCTTTATCCTCCTTAGGTTGCTGTTGAAATTCTCATTGGTTGCGTTGTTTGTGTAAAGCTCTCGGCGCCATACGCCGGTGGGATGGGGCGAAGGGTCAGAATCGCCATGTGAACGCCCCGAAGATCCGATAGTCCGGGACGAGCTGAACCGCGGTGTTCTTCTGCTCGACCGGAAGCTCGCCGGCCAGGGATATCTGGAGGGATTCGCCCCAGGTGAAGATGGTTTGCGGACCCAGGTAGAGACCGGTGTACGCCGTATCGTCCAGGTCGATGCCGGAGATTGTGTCCTTGCCCTTGGTCTCGCCCGAGAAGACGGCGGCCAGATTGAGCGTGTAGCCGCGGCCGAGAGCGACGTCGTCCAGCGCGAGAAAGACTCCCGGGCCGAATCTCCACAAAAGCTCGTTGGCGTACTGGTAGTTGAAGCGACCCTGACTGCGTACGAAGTACTGTACGAACCCGGCAGCGTAGAGCCGCTTCCAACTGCCGAACAGGCGGGCTCCGAAGACGCCGTCGACCGATCCCGATCCCAGTGCGATGTCGTGACCGTGCAGGGCGCTCTCGTTGTCTCCGCCGGTGCCGTGATTGCTCACCGACGTGCCGGTCGACGTCGACACCGCCGGCGGGAAGCCCGGCAGCCCTCGTCCCGGTACGTCCGGGAAATCGGGCACAGTGGTGTCGTCTTCGACCGCCTCGAGCTCCTCTCTCAGCCGACCGGTTCGTCCGGTCGGTAGCTTGATCCCGGCCATGATCGACGTGCGGATGACCGAGTCGGTGCCGACCCAACGAAAAGGTACGAAGGTTCCGATCAACGAAATGTCTCCGAAACCGGTTTCGTCGTCGTCGACCAGCTCTTCCCCCTCGAAGCGTTTGAAATGACGCGAGATGAAGGGAACGTTGAGCTGCGCCCCGATCGTTTCGGTGAAGTTGTAGCCGAGCACGAACTGCGTAATCGAGCTCTTCATCTCCTCATCGTCGGCATCGGTGACTGCCTTTCCGAAGTCCCGCGTCGTTCCGAAGTAGGTGAACTGCTCGGCCACGCTGATGCGAAAGCCGGTGCGTCCCTGTTGTACCTCGGTTGCCGTATAGATCGCGCACAAGTCGCAAGCTGCCGCCGCCGACGGGAGACAACCCGCCAGTACGGCCAAGCCTCGAATTGTGCGCAGCAGCCGGCGCCGGAGCGCCGACCGGCCGAGCGCCTCTCGGCGCGGCCGTGACTGCGTTGTCATCCAACTTCCTTTCGTCCGATGCTCCGGCGCAGCTTTCCTAGGGTAGCTGCGCTCGGGTGCGCATGCGTCGGATCCGGGGCGAGACGGATCGAGCGACCGTCGGCGTCGAGAAGCCTCCTTTACGGTGCGCGGCGATCCAGGGCGGATCGCCCGCGTCGGCTTCGTGGAACATCGGCGCCCGAACAGGTCGAGCGCTCACCGATCGAGTCGCGCGAGAGCCGGCTGTGACCCGGACCCCTGCGACGTCAGACGAGGGAAATCGGTGGCGGAGTGTCGGGCGCGGGTTGGCGTCCGATCGGACTTTGGTCGGCGACGCCGAGTGCTCGGCCGCTCGGTTTCGGCTGCGGCTCGCGGTCGGGCTCGCCGAGAACGAAGGGCGGCAGAAGCGATACGGAGAGGGTGAAGGAAGACTTGCAAGGCGGTCGTCGAAACCGCGCATCTTCCGTCGGCTGGTGATCGCTCGCGCCGTGGCAGCGCGGTTTGACGGCGTGTTCGTCTTGGTGGTGGCGCTCGCCGCCGTGCGATGCGTGGTGCATCGGGCAGTCGGGCGGGCACAGCCCGCAAGCTTCCAGGACGCCGGCTTGCACCGAAACGGTCGAGACTGCGATCGCTGCAAACAACGCCATTGCGCGACCGAACCGACCGATTCGGTCGTTGGAGCGCTTCCTGGAACCGAACAAATTCACGCCGTTTGGATTGTTGAACCCCCACCGAGCAGAGTCAAGGCAACCCCGACTATGCGACAACTCGCCGCCCTCCTCAGGTGTTGGCGATGTTATTGTCAGCGGATCGGCGATGTAGGCAGAGGCGTGGGCGGAGGCGAGGCTAAGGGTGGTGGTCGCGCTCAGCGCGACGGCTATTGCCGTGACCGATGCATCCCTACCATCCTCAGCCTTTGCCTCGCCTCCGCCCAAGCCTTCGATGAGGGCATTCGCTGATCGCGGATACAATTCATTTTTGACACCGTTTGCAGGGGCAATGGCGGTTTCTGGGGCATTGCCCTGTCCTCTTCGTGACATTTGCTCCAGTGGTGTCGCAGCACTTATTCTGATTGGATCATCAACGAGA
>JANQHZ010000901.1 GCA_028282445.1 Candidatus Binatia bacterium
CACCTCATCGATCAACCCAGCGCGGAAAAACTGGTCCTGGGCTGCGCCACCGGCTATCGGCTACCCGAGCCGACCCGGCTCGCGGACAAGCTGGTCGCCAAGGCCAAGAAGCGGTGAGCCTTAGGCAGGCGGTCACTCGGTTTTGTTCGCCGGCGGCCGACGCCGCCCCACCTGCTTCGCGAAGACCTGCGGATCGCTGGTCGGGAGGTCGCAGACCTGGCGCTCGCACACGTAGGCCGTCGGCTTGCCGCCGCGCGCCTTCTTGCCGATCACCAGAGGGATCGTCTTGCCGGCAATGTCTTGATCCTTGCCGGCCGTCACCACCGTAGTCACTCGATTCGGCGTGAAGGTCGACCGCAGTACGGCCAGGAAGGGTTCCGCCTGTTCGGCGCGCTCCGGCACCACCAGCACGATCTCCTTTCCACCGTCGAGCCAATAGTCGATTCCGGCGAGCATGCGGGGGACGCTGGTGGGCGCGCGCTTCCACACCAACTCGAACGCCTTGAGTAGAGATTCCGCCGACGCACGGTAGCGATCCTCGGTCGTATAATCGTACAAGCGCAGCAGGTTCAGTAGGACGACCGAGTTACCGGAGGGTTCCGCCCCGTCGTACGAGGGCTTTTCGCGCGCCAGAAGCTTCTCGCCCCCCTGGGCGGTCAAAAAGTATCCGCCTTTCTCGTCGCGAAAGCGCTCGTCCAGGTGGACTTGGAGCGCGATGGCGGCCCGCAAGCGTCGAATGTTGTAGGTAGCCTCGTAAAGATCGAGCAATCCGGCCGTCATGAAAGCGTAGTCGTCCAAGAACCCCCGGCCGGCAACGGCACCGTCCAGGAAACTCCGGCGCAGCCCGCGCTGGTCAGCCATCTGAGACAGCACGAAGTCCGCGGCGCGTGCGGCGCGCACGGCGTACGATGGATCGCCCAACACGAAGGCGGCGCGCGCAAAGGCCGAGATCATCAGCCCGTTCCACGCTGGAATGATCTTGCGATCTGTGAGCGGCGGCTCGCGCTTGGCGCGCGCCTCGTAGAGCTTGGCGCGCGCCGAGGCGAGGCGTCGCTCAGCCGCCTCGCTCTCGATGGAAAGCTCCCGCGCGACGTCCTCGATGGATCGGTCGGCGGTCAGAATGTTCTTGCCCTCGAAGTTTCCGCTCTTCGTAACCCCGTAGTAGGCGACGGCGACGCGCGCCTCGTCGGGAGACAGGAGCGATTGGATTTCATCAAGAGTCCAGACGAAGAACGTTCCCTCCTCGCCCTCGCTGTCGGCATCGGTCGCTGAGTAGAACGCCCCGAACGGAGAGGTCATCTCACGTTCGATATACGACAAGACGTCACGGGCGACGCGCGCGTAGGCTGGTTCGCCGGTCGCCTGGTACGCTTCGAGATAGGCAATGACCAGCAGACCGTTGTCGTACAGCATCTTTTCGAAGTGCGGCACCAGCCATCGTGCGTCGGTCGAATAGCGATGAAACCCGCCGCCAATCTGATCGTAGATGCCACCTGCCGCCATCGCCTCGAGCGTCTTCGTCACCATGTCGAGAGCGCGTTGATCACCGCTGCGGCGGTGTTGTCGCAGCAAGAACTCCAATCGAACGCTGCGCGGAAACTTCGGCGCACGGCCGAATCCGCCGAGATCGCTGTCGAACGCTCGCGCCTCCGACTCCAATGCCGCGTCGAGCACGTCGACGCCGGGCAGGCCGATTCCAGCCGGAGTGTGCATATTGGCCGCGACCCGCTTGCGCACATCGGCCGCGGAAGCGACGACTTCGTCGGGACTCTCGTCGTACTTCTTCTTGAGCGTCTTCAACAGGGTCAGGAAGCCGGTGCGGCTGCCCCGATCTCCGTCGCGAGCGGGAAAGTAGGTGCCGCCGTAGAATGGCTCTCGGTCCGGAGTCAGCCAGACCGTCATCGGCCAGCCGCCTCTCTGCACCATCGTGCGAACCGCCATCATGTACACGCCGTCGATGTCGGGACGTCGTTCTCTGTCGACTTTGACTGCGATGTAGTTCTGATTGAAGTAGCGGGCGATCTCCACGTCCTCGAACGACTCCTCCTCCATCACGTGACACCAGTGACAGGTCGAGTAGCCGACACTCAGCAATACGGGCTTGCCCTCCTTGCGTGCGCGCTCGAAGGCCTCGTCACCCCAGGGGTACCAATCGACCGGATTGTGGGCATGCTGGAGCAAGTACGGCGACGGCTCGAGAATCAGCCGATTGGTGTAGAGCGGCCAGCCGTCCTCTCGCAGATGGTGGGTACGTGGACGATACCCGTCCCCCTTCGCCACGATCGCCTTGCGCAGCCTCGAGCTGAGCTCCTGTGGGTAGACCGCGGCGCCCGGAGCGGGTCCGATCGGACGTTCGGCCGCAGCCGCGGCCGAAGCGCAGACGACTCCCGCTAGAAGAAGAAGGATCGTAAAGATTCGCTCGGACATCCGGGCACACTAGGCCATCCGTCGAGCCGAGTCACTTGCGCCCGGTCCGCGGATGAGCGAATCACCGGAGGATGTCCGATCGAAACGCGATGCCTCCGCAGGCCCTCGAAGTGGCCCTCGCTTGTAAGGGATTCCTCGACCTGGATGAGGGAGAGCGTCTCTACCAACTCGCCCGCGACCACGCTCACCTCGGGCCGATCGTCGAGATCGGCAGCTATTGCGGGAAGTCTTCCGTCTACCTCGGCACCGGCGCTCGAGCAGCCGGCGGCACACTGGTGTGCGTCGATCACCACCGCGGCAACGAAGAGAACCAGCGCGGCGAGCTGTATCACGATGAAGAGGTCTACAACCCGGCGGCGCAGCGGAACGACACCCTGCCGTTTTTGCGAGAAACGATCCGCAAGGCAGATCTGGAAGATGTCGCGATACTGCTGATCACCAAGAGCACCAAGGCCGCCGAGATTTGGAAGATTCCCGCCGGGATGGTCTTCATCGACGGCGGCCACACCCAGATCGCGGCCGATACCGACTACGAATCCTGGTCGCCCAAGGTCGTTTCGGGTGGAATCCTCGCTATCCACGACCTCTTTCCGGATCCAAGCGAGGGCGGCCAAGCTCCCATCAATATCTATCGCCGGGCTGTCGCATCGGGCGACTTCGAGGAGCTTCCGACGGTAAAGACGCTGGGGATTCTGCGCAGGAAGTAAGCCCGGGACGGTACGCTGCCGCCACCCGCGCTCAGGACTCGCCGTCGAGAGAACGGAAGAATCGGCTGGTCGGAGTCTTCGTGCCGTCGAGCACGTCGGCCGCGAGCAGGACGGTGGCCGCCGTCCAGGTCGGCCGCTCCGGTGGGTACTTGAGCAGGTCCGGGTACGTCATCCCCGTCCAGTAACCACCGTCGGCCTCGCGCAAGTTGTGGGTCCACTCGAACAGCCCACGCGCCTGGCGCGTCAGTCCGCAAATCTCGAGGGCAATGACCAGCTCGCAGGTCTCGGCAACCGTGTACCAGGGTCGCTCCTCGACGCAGCGGCATCCCATCCCTTCGCCGATGAACATCTCGCGACATTCCTGAAACCGCACCAGCGCCGCGTCGCCGCGAATCGGCCCGCCCAAGACCGGGTAGTACCAGTCCATCGAAAACCGTTCCGTCTTCTGGATACGGAAAAGGGGGTGGTCGGCGCGGATCGCCTGCGCCAGCTTCTCCCGTGAAACCCGCCAATGGGGCCGTTCGTGCCCGAGATGATCGGCGATCTTCTCGGCGCAAACCAAGCTGCCGTGTACCGACGAGCATCCGGTGAGAAGCGGCGAGTCGTGCGCCACCCCCTCTCCGCTGGTCGCCCACATGATGACGCCCGAATCGCCGTCCTGCAGGCTCACCACGTATTCCATGGCGCGCTCGAGGCAGGGCCACATCTCCTCGAGGAATTCCGTTTCCGGACGCAGCAGATGCAAGTACCAGAGTCCGCTGGCGATGTAGGCGGCGTGGTTGGTTTCGCGCGCCGTGTCGAAAATCACCGCCGCCGTACCGGCCGAAGGCCATGCGCCGAGCTCGTCTTGCGTTCGCTGCAAAAAGCGGAACGCCTCATGCGCCGCTTCGCGCCGACCGGACAAAGCCAGCGACATCGCCGACTGAACGTGGTCCCACGGGTCCAGCTTGCGCCCCGGGAACCACGGGATCGAACCGTCCGCGCCTTGCCTGCCGGCGATCCACTCGGCCGTGCGTTCGCGTTCTTCAGCAGACAGCGTTCGCAACTTCAGGTCCATTTTGCGTTGCCGCAACGCCGGCCGTCGAATCGATGGCGCTCTCCGCGGCAGTGGCGACGTTGGTCGCATAAAACACCACGCTCTTGCCGATCAGAGGGTCGAGGATCTTCTCGAGCATCCGCGTCAACAGAGGTCGATGAAACATGTCCCATACCAAGAGCCGATGGTACAGCTTGACCAAGGGTTGCTCGGAGTCGTCGACGCCGACAGCGCACTTGAGCCACCAGTACGGAGAGTGCAGTCCGTGGGCATAGTTGCTGTGATCGACTTGGTACCCGTGATGCGCCAACTTCTGACGCAGCTGACTGGCTCGGTAGATCCGCACGTGCCCCCCCGCGCTGTTGGCGTACTCGTCCGAGGGTGCCCAACAAATCGCCTCTGGCAAGTAGCGCGGCACCGATACCGCGAGCGTCCCTCCGGGCTTCAGAACCCGCTTGATCTCCGCCAGCGCGACGTCGTCCTGGTGGAGATGCTCGAGAATCTCGGAAGCGATCACGCAATCGAAGGAATTATCGCGGAAGGGCAGGCCATAGCCGTTACCGCGCAGCGCCATCCACGGGCCCGCTTCTTTCGCGGCGTAGCCCGCGATCGAGTGTCCCTCGTCCATCGCCCGCAAGGATAGGGCCGTGTTGACGACCTCCTCCTCGCCGAGGTCGAGTCCGACCGCAGTTACGCCGCGCATCAGTCGGGTCGGCCGCAGGTGCCTTCCGTCGCCGCAACCCAGGTCGAGGATACGACTCCCCGGCTTCAGGCCCAGACGCTCGACATCGATCGTCTTCACCGCTGCTTCGCCTGCCGACCCTGGATCGCCTCTTGATACAGATCTGCGGTACGCTCGGCGGTACGCCGCCAGGTGAAGAGATTTCCAACCCGCCGACGCCCCTGCTCACCCATTTCGAGCCGCTTCTGCGGGGCGTCGAGCAACGACGAGATTTCGCGCGCCAGACTCTCGGCGCTGCCCGGCTTGACGAGCACGCCGGCCGCACCGTCGTCTCCCACGACTTCCGGCAGGGCGCCGGCGTAGGTGCTCACGACCGGAACCTTGCAGGCCATCGCCTCCGCTGCCGGCAATCCGAACCCCTCGTACAAAGACGGAACCACGGCGATCGTCGATTTCGCATACCGTTGGATGATGTCTTCGGTCTCGATCCGACCGGTAAACTCCACCGATCCGTTGAGGTTCAACTTCTTCATAAGCCGACGCGTCTGTTCGTGCCCGTCGCGACCGATCACCGTCAAGTTGAGGTCGGGGCGTTCGCGCCTCAGGTCGGCAAACGCCTGCAGAAGGAAGGGAAGGCCCTTGAGCGGAGCGTTGGCGGAAATCGTCGCAATCAAACGGTCCGGTCGTCGTTCGACCTCCGGCATCGGCTTGAAGAGGTCCATGTCCACACCGATTTCGATGACGCGAACCCTTCCCTGCTCCAGGTCGAACTCCGCCTCGATATCGCGCGCCGACTGCTGCGACACCGTCATCAGCACGTCGAGCTGGCGAGCGACGCGGATCTGCATGGGAATGAAGGTGTACCAGCGGTGCAGGCCGAGGCGATGCCACAGCGACTTGGTCGAAGCCAAGGCGATCTTGCGGTCCTTCGTAATCGGGTGGTGGACGGTCTCGACGATTGGAACGATCTCTTGCAGCGGCAACAGTCCGTCGCCAAGACACTGGTTGTCGTGCACGACGTCGTACCGCTGGTCCTCGGGAAGCTCGCGGTACTTGCGCAGAACCCGCTGGGTGAAGGTGAGCGGCTCGGGAAATCCTCCGGTGACGGTGTGCAACCACTCGCGCCGGTTGATCGGGTCACGCAGCTCCCGGAGCGACGGAATGCGGAAGAATGCTTCTTCGTTCCAGAGGTCGAGGCTCGGAACCTTCTCCAGCGCGACGCCGTCGTCCAACTCGGGATACGGCTGGCCGCTCCAAACGTCGACGGTATGACCCAGCGACGTGAGCTCCTTGGTCAAGTACCGTGTGTAGATTCCCTGCCCGCCGCAATGCGGATTGCCGCGGTAGGTGAGGAAACAAATTCGCAGCGGTGCCGTCGTCATGGGTGGTGTGGAGAGTCTCTAACTTTCTTCGAGAGAGAGGGCGGTGTGCGAACGACACGCCCGGTGAGGTATACGGTGAGCTAATGCCGAAATTAGGACGGCAACGTTTAATCATTACACATACAGCGTTCCGGTTGCAACCGAGGGGCGGCGGGTTGTGCCACCTAACCGACACTTCTAAGCTCCTTTTTCGCGGCGAAGGTCGCTGCGGACCGACTGCATCGCTAAAGGAGGTTCCCCCTTGCGACAGCTCGACGCCAACACCAACGCCGGCGCCACTCTCGACTCATCGCAACTGTTGAGTCAGTTCGACGAGGTTCGCGGGACGACGAGGCGGCTAACCTCACCGCTGTCCGCCGAGGACTGCCAGCCGCAGTCGATGCCGGACGCGAGCCCGGTGAAGTGGCACCTCGCGCACACGACTTGGTTTTTCGAAACCTTCGTGCTCGAGGCCGTGCTCGACGATTTCGAGCCTTTTCACCCGGACTACCGGGTGCTCTTCAACTCCTACTACCAGACCGTGGGAGCGCAACATCCGCGACCGGACCGAGGCCTACTGACGCGACCGCCACTTGCGGAGGTCGAGCGCTACCGCGCCCACGTCGAGGAGCGCGTTCGTGACCTCCTCGAGAACGACTCGCTCGATCTCCCGTTGAGAGAAGTGGTGGAGATCGGTCTCCACCACGAGCAACAACACCAGGAGCTCATCCTGACCGACGTCAAGCACCTGTTCGCACAAACGTGTCTGCAATCGGCCTACGTCGACGCCGCTCCAACCTCCCGGAACACCGTCTCCTCGCTGGCCTGGAAGACTCCGGAGTCGGGAGTACTCCGAGTCGGACACGACGGCGACGGCTTCGCCTTCGACAATGAAACGCCGCGTCACCGAACCGTCGTCGAACCGTATCGGCTCGCCAATCGGTTGATCACCAACGGCGAGTTTCTCGACTTCATGCGCGACGGCGGCTACTCGCAACCCAGCCTTTGGCTCTCCGACGGT
>JANQHZ010000920.1 GCA_028282445.1 Candidatus Binatia bacterium
TTGTCTCAGGTCGTCGAGGCGTAGCCCGTGCGCTTCTCCCGTGAAGCAGCTGGCGATGTACTCGAGTTGGGACTCGGTCGGTTTGCGCTTCCACACCTCGGCGACGGTCATCAGCTCGGTAACACCGGTTCGCGCCCGCACTGACTCGACGGCGGGCGAGCCGGTGCCTTCTCGACCGGGAGCTAGGAATACGATCGCGGCGTCCGCGTCGATCGCGATCGGATGCGGTATGTAGTGCGGCGAGGTGTATTCGACCCGACGGCAAAGGCGCTCGCGGTAGTGGACGACGTTGCCGCCGCACTCCCAAAGGAGGGCGGCGAGATACTCGGCGATGTCGGCACCCGCTTTGGCGGCGAGAGCTTGCAGGCGGCCGAACGCTTCGGGGGCGTAGCCCTCGCGGCGGGCGATCGCCGGCAGATCCCCGATTGCAATCCTCATCGCGAGCGCTTGCACCGAGCTCGAGGAGGTGGTGCCGAGACGAGTGGTTGCGGTCAGCGGACGACCGCTTCGCTCCGCTTCGAGGACCATTGCGAAGCGGTCGGCGTGGATCGATGCTTTCCCGAAGCCGCGCCGTGCGTTTCGCAGCTCGACCGGCGCCGCATCGGCCAGCGCCAGGTCACCGTGCCGCGCGATCCCGCGCGCGCTCATCAATGATCCGTATCCGACGACGGTGGCGAAGCCTTTCGGCATCGTATCAGGCTATCGCCGGCGCGCGCCGAGACCAAGCCTACTGACCCTGCGGTGAGGAAAAAGCTCGCGCACCCCGGAGCGTTGCTGGACGACCCCTCGATTCGGGTTTACTCATTGGGGATGCGTTACGATTTCACACCGGAGCAGGAAGAGTGGCGGGCCGAGATCCGCTCCTTCGTGAGAGAGAACCTCACCCCCGAGCTTCTTGGCGAGTTGCGCGCCGCCGGCAACGAGGGGCGGGGACCGCTGGCCCGTCAGTTTGTCCTGAAGATGCGCGACGCCGGTTACTGGGGGCTGGCGTGGCCGGAGGAGTACGGCGGCTCGGGTCGTACCGCCGTCGACCAGTGGATCTTCGTCGACGAGATCGAATCCGCCGGCGCGCCAATGTTACCGCTGACCGTCACCTCGGTCGCACCGACCATCATGCGAATCGGCAGCGAGGCGCAACGCGTGGAGTGGTTGCCCAAGATCACGGCCGCCGAGGTCAACTTCGCCGTCGCATACTCGGAGTCCGAGGCCGGCACCGATATGGCCGCGCTGCGCACCAAGGCCGAGCTCGACGGCGACGAGTGGGTCATCAACGGCCAGAAGATGTGGAACACGATGGCGCACGAGTCGACGCACAACTGGATCGCCGTACGCACCGAGCCCGACGCCAAGAAGCACAAAGGGATCTCGATGATGATCGTCCCGATGGATGCGCCCGGCGTCACCGTGCAGCCGATCTACGTTTGGCCGGGCCTGCGCACCAACGCTCTCTTCCTCGACAATGTGCGGGTACCGAAAGACTACTTGGTGGGCGAGCGCGGCATGGGATTCTACTACGCCGCGATGGCGCTCAATTTCGAGCGACTGGCGATCGGATCGGTCGGGATGGTGCGGCGTTACTTCCGCGAGTTGGTGGCATTGGTGCGGGAGCTCTCGGTCGACGGTCGTCCGCTGCGCGAGGTTCCCTGGGTTCGCGAACGTATGGCCCGGCTGGCAGTCGACATCGAGGCGGCTCGCATGCTCGGCCTCGAGACCGCATGGGTCCTGCACAAGGGTGAGGTTCCGTCGGCGCAGTCGTCGATGGCGAAGATCTTCGTCAGTGAGCTCGCCCACCGGGTTGCCGACGCCGGCACCTCGATTCTGGGACTCGCCGGCCAATTGCATCCACAGGAGGCGGAGTCGCCGATGCATGGCCGCATGCAGTGGCTCTACCGCACCGCACCGCTGCTCGCCTTCGGCGGCGGGACCAACGAGGTTCAGCGCACCATCATCGCTACTCTCGGTTGCGGTCTGCCGAGGCGATGAGCGCGGCGACGGGGCGGGGGCGAATGCGATATCTCGAAAGGGGAGACGACTGATGCATCCGGAGTTTTCCGAGGAGCAGACCGAGCTGAAAGCCTCGGTGGAGCGGTTCTGCCGAGACGAGATCTCCGCGGAGCGACTGCTCGCGTGGGAGAAGGAAGCCGCCGGGATCGACCAGGCTGCGTGGCGGAAGATTGCCGAGCTCGGCTGGATCGGTCTTGGGCTTCCCGAGCGGCACGGTGGCAGCGGGCTCGGCCTGACCGAAGTTGCGTGCGGTGTCGAAGAGTGCGCGCGTGGCTTGGTTCCCCGTCGTGTCGTCGAGGCTATCCGCGGGGCAATGGCGCTGAGTGGCTTGGATGCGAACGCGGCGGAGCTGGCCGAGCTCGCCGCTGGAGGCAAGCGGGTGACGGTCGCCGTGGAGGAGCGCGATGCGCGCAACCCGGAGTACTTTCAGACGCGGCTGAACGACGGGGCGGTCTCGGGGGAGAAGTGGTGCGTTCTCGATCCGGCCGCCGACTGGCACATCGTTGCGGCAACGGCGCCGGAAGGCGCGGTGCTGCTCCTGGTCGAAGGTGGGC
>JANQHZ010000935.1 GCA_028282445.1 Candidatus Binatia bacterium
CGTTCGCATGCTGATGCCGCCCCCTTACAGCAACGAGCACGATCGTTACCTCGCCGACTATGCACGAACCGGCATGGCGAGAGTCATTGGCAGCGGACGCGCCGTCCTCGCGCGTCACAAGAGCGGCCAAGCCTTCCCCGCGCACCTGACCGTGAGTGAGGTGCATCTAGAACACCGCCGCGTGTTTACCGGCTTCGTGCGGGATCTCAGCCAGAGACCATCGACCGCCGCAGCGAACGCGCCCGACATTCCCGGGGGGTCGGATGCTGCGACCAACGCGTTGCTCATGAAAACAAACGAGCTGCTGACGCTTCTTCGTCAGCTCAACACCGTTGCCGGCGAGCTCACCAGTTTTGCCGTCCAGTCAGGACGCCGAGAGGACCCGGGCCCCACGCTCGGAGACGGAGGCGGCAAGCTCGAACCATAGTTTCGCGGCTTCCGTCGCGCGATATCTCGCGCGGGAATGCCCCTCGGCAACTGCGGCCCCTACGTCCCGACCAATCCCGGTCCTTCGTTGCGCTCCGACACCGAAGCATGGGAAACGATTTCGATGACCTTGGGTCCTCGACGAGCGGCGCGACGGATTCCGCAGTGCATTGCCCTTTCGGCGGCGCTGCTGGGCGCCGCCCTGCAGGCCGAAGAGCTGCCCGCCGACGCCAAGAAGAATGTCGTCAGAGATGGAGCGCGGCCGAATATCGTCGTGATCATTGGCGACGACATGGGATGGAACGACTTCGGATTCATGGGCAGCTCGGTTGTTCGAACTCCGAACATCGACGCCCTCGCCCGCCAGGGCGTCGTCTTTACCAATACACACAACACCGGCAGTCTATGCCGTCCATCCTTGATGACTCTTCTCACTGGAGCACACCCTCGTCAGTGGTACTCGAAGGTCGCGTCGCTGAGGCGAGCGCTCGGCTTCGCCGGCGGTCGGGCGGTTATAAAGCACTTCCGGACCCTGCCCCGCGAGCTCGCAAAGGTCGGCTATCGGTCGTGGCAGGGGGGCAAGCATTGGGAGGGTACCTACCAGGTGGCGGGCTTCTCCCATGGTCTCGCCGTAGAACCCCCAACCTTCCTGACGTTCAACAACGACGGAAGCGACTTCGGCAGAACCGGCTGGGACGAAGGCCGAGCGACCGAGCCGCTCACCGAATTCTTGGATAGCGTGGGAGACCGTCCGTTCTTGGCTTGGGTAGCGCCGATGTTGCCACACTTTCCGTTCGACGCCGGTCCGGAGTTTTACGAGCCGTACAAGGATCTGAAGCTCGACGCCCGGAGCCGCGGATACTATGCCAACATCACTCGACTCGACGCCTTCGTCGGAGCAGTGGTCGATGTTCTCGAAAAGCGAGGCCTGAGGAAGAACACACTGATCGTCTACCTGAACGACAATGGATGGCATCGCACGGACAAGGCGATGGCTCCGATGCATGCGCGCGGCAAGTTGTCGCTATTCGAGTTGGGCTTCCGCACCCCGCTGATCTTCAATTGGCCTGGGCACATCCCGTCCGGTGTCACGAGGGAAGACCTGCTGTCGACCATCGACGTGTATCCGACCCTGCTCGACTACGCCGATGCGCCGCCGGCAAAAGACCGGCTCGGTCGCAGCTTGCGTCCCGCGATCGAGCAGGGAGCGCCGATGGGGCTCGACCTGCTTGTCGGGCACCAGAGGGTCCCCAAGGTCCCCCCAGGTACGGGACACTTCGTCCGAACTGCCAAGTGGCGCTACATCGTGACGGGAATCGGAACCGAGAAGCTGTTTCGAATCGACGAAGACCCCTTCGAGGCAAAGAACGTTGCATCGCATTACCCGGAGAAGCTGGCCGAGTTTCGTTCGATTATCGCCGCTTGGGAAAATTCGATGTCCGCGTCGCCGCTCGATTGCGCCGCGTGCGACGCACAGCCGACCCCTTCGACGCATTCCACTCAGCCTTAGTCGTGTGAGATACAATGCCCCGAACTCATCGGGTTGAATGGCGCAGCTGCCGGGGCCTCCCCCCGCGGAGATCATTGGCGTAGAAGACTGATGATAGACGTCGCCATTCGCCATTCGAACGACGGAGATCTCGCCCGAATCCGGGCCCTGCACGCCGAGGCCTTCGGCGAGCCCGAGGGTGCCACCGTGGCGCAGCTGGCGGTCGACATTATCGGCGACCCAAGCGCCGCCCCCTGCGTATCCCTGGTTGCCGAGCAGCGAGGGAATATCCTGGGAAGTATCGTTTTCAGCCCGGTAAGTGTCGAAGGAGTCAACGACAATCGCTGCTACATCCTCGCGCCGCTCGCCGTCGCGCCGCGCCTGCACGGCCAGGGCCTGGGGTCCCAGCTGATCGAGACGGGGCTCCAGCGATTGCGCGGTCGCGGCGTCGAAGTCGTACTCGTCCTGGGCGACCCCAACTACTACTCACGAGCGGGCTTCCACCACCACCATGATCTCCAAGCCCCCTACCCCGTCCCCTTCACAGAAGCCTGGATGGCGCTTGAACTAACCCCCGATGCCCTGCAGCGAACCTCGGGGCGGGTCGATTGCTGCGAACCACTGATGGCCCCGGAACACTGGTAGCGACGCCGGCCGGGTGCCCACTCGCGTGTCTGCTGGGCAGGGCCGCGCGCGACATTGGCCACGGCCGCGATGTTTGATCGCGACGTCACGACCGAGGTAGCACTTGGTCATGGCCGCTCGATGGCTGATCAAGAACGCAACCGTCGTCTCGATGGACCCGGAGATCGGGATCTTGGAGCGCGGAGATCTCCTGATCGAAGATGGTCGAATCGCTCGACTCGGTTTCGACCTTTCGTGCGAAGACGCGTCGCGAATTGATGCCGATCGAATGATCGCGGCTCCCGGATTCGTCGATACGCACCGTCATGTCTGGCAGACGCAACTGCGCGGCGTTGCTGCGGACTGGAGTCTGTTCGACTACTCGGTGACGATGCGCAACGCCTTCCCGGCTTGCTACGAAGCAGAGGATGCGTTTCTCGGCAACTACGTCGGCGCGCTCGAAGCTCTCGACGCCGGTGTCACGACCGTCGTCGACCACTCCCATCTGCAGGTGTCCGAGGAGCACACACGCGCCTTGGCCGACGGTCTCAGGCGGGCGGGTATCCGCGGTGTCTACTGCGTCGGGCTCTACGCCAACCCCCGGCTTCAGCCCGGCGGAGCGTTGGATCAGGGGCAGCTGTTCGCCACACCCGAACAGGCCGCAGCTCAACGTGATCTCGTCGAGCGATTTCGCGAGCACCACTTCGCCGACGACGGCGGGCTCCTTCGCTTTGGGATCGCAACCACGGAGTGGGTAGCGACGACTCCCGACGCCGTCGCCGACGAGGTTGCGTGGTGCCGCCGACTCGCACCGGCGACGATCAGTACGCACGTCGGCATGGGCTTGGGGGAAGACCTGCGCGTCGTTCCGGCATTAGCCGAACGCGGCCTGCTCGGCGACGATCTCCTCTTCGTCCACGGCGCTCACCTGAGCGACGCCGACCTCGACGCGCTCGCGCGGCAAGGTGGCTTCGTATCCTCGACACCCGAAACCGAGTTACAGATGGGCATGGGCTTTCCCGTAGTCGACCGGGTCGCCGCAAGCGGCAAGGAGCCGTCCCTCGGTATCGACATCGTTTCCAACTTCGCCGGCGACATGTTCTCGCAAATGCGTCTGATGCTGCAGGCACAGCGCTTCCAGGACTACGAGCGCGAGGGGAGACTGCCGCTCAACTCGCGCAGGCCCGCCGCCGAGATCCTGCACACTGCAACCCAGGGCGGAGCGACCGCCATCGGGCTCGGGGATTTGGTGGGCTCCCTACGCCCCGGCAAGCAGGCGGACTTGTTGCTCGTGCGGACGGACGGGATTCACATGGCGCCGGTCAACGATCCGGTCGCGGCGCTCGTCTTCTACGCCAACGCCGCCGACGTCGATACCGTCATGGTCGCAGGCCAACTCCGCAAGCAAAACGGGCGCCTCGTCGAGGTCGAGTGGCCGAAGCTGCGCTGCGATCTCGAGGACTCGCGCGATCGCATTCTGCGGCGCTTCGCCGCGATGCCGCTGACGCAGCTGCGCGAGCTGTGGGCCCCGATCTGGGAAGGCCTAACCGAACCGCCGGCTTAGTGCCTCGAGCGTATTCGCGGAAGCCGCGATCGCAGACTTACGACAACGGAGCCCACGTCGCCGACGCTGGTTTTCAATCGCTTAACCGGCGGCACGACAGCGCGCCGGGCCCCGACTCCTTATCCGCTTGAAAGCACTACTGCCCCTGCGGATTGCATTCACCGCGAACCAGATCGCTTCCGCCGGGGTTGACGGGGCACCTCGCCAGCATCGCTGCCCCCTCGGCGAAGCAATCCTGAAGCGCAGTGCCACCACACCCGACGCCGTCAATGCAATCCAAGGTGTCGGCGTTCACCGCGTTGGCGCAGTCGACGGCATCAAAGAAACGCTCCCTGCTCCCGGAGAACCTGAAAAGAAAGTCCCTGGTTGTATGCTTGGCGCATTGGATGGCGCCGCTGTCCAAATAGGAGACCCCCACCGCAGCCTCGTACGCTTCGCCGATGCTGTCGCGACACTCGCTCTCGCCAGCACCGATAAAACAGCCGCAGCCGCGATCGGCGATCAGCGCGGTCAATCTACGGACTCTGCAATCGCAATGTCGCTTTCGCTCTCCGATGATCCTTCACAACCCTCCAGGGCATTGCCCACGACCGTAACCAGCTCATCGATCGTCACCGCTCCGCTTTTATCGAGATCCCCCTCACAACTATCGCATTGCGCCGAACCGACGGTTGCGGCGCAAACGTAGAGCAGCACCGCAATAAGGGCGGCGGCGGGTGAATAGAGCGACATCGGCACCCCTCCTCGATCGATACGCAAATGTGCAAACATCACCAAGCCTTGGTCGGGCTGAACAGAGACTCACTGTTCAGCGAGGCGCCTCCGCGTGGCGTTGGTCTACGAAGTAGTATCCATTCAGGATGAACATCTCATCTTCCGTCGTCACGCCGCCGGTGAGGACACACCCATCACAGAATCCATCACGCGCACCGACGGCCGTGTCGCAGGACGCGTTGCGCTCCTCCTCGGTAGCGCCTTGGCAAAGCTCGCCGACCAGCCCCTCGGTACGGCTTTCCGGCGTGACGCAGGGCCCGCCGAAGTAGCCGGGAATCCCGTAGGGATTTGGCGGTGACGAAGCTCGCGTCTTCACCTCGCTCGGGTTCAACGCACCGTTGTCGTACAGGCCGCAGAATGTGAGCGTGCGCGCGGCCGCAGGCGCCGTTGCGCCGGGATACTCCCGCGGCGGATCGAACCGAACGATCGCCGGATCACTGTAGTTGAGGCTGACGTAGAGTAGCTCCGGCTCGGAGCGATCCACGGCCGTTCCGTTCAGGGAGGTACCAACAGCGCTGATAAGCTCGGCCACGCTCACACCCCCACTCGCATCGGGGTCCGCCGTCGGGCAAGCGCTGACCGGCACTTTCCCCAACGCGATGTTGACGCAGCGAACAAGATCCTCGATCCCCACGGCGCCGTCGTCATTGCAATCGCCGCTTTCCGGTGGAACGAGGCGAACGCACTCCGTACCGACGCATATGTCTGAGTTCGTAAGAGCGGTCTCAGGCTCGGGCGAACACGGCTCCCCCGCGCTCGGCCCATCGGCGCAGGCGTAGCGGCCGTCATAGACGGTGAAGCGTTTGCCACGACGATGCGTGTGCGAATTGAGCTCGAAAAGACGCGTGTCGGGAGGGAATACATGGTGGTGACAGATCTCTTGCGCCGCGAACGGCGGCACGTTCATCTTGTAGATCTGCTCGTCGTTGTTGATAGCACTCACGAAGTGGACTCGTTCATCGGGCTGGGCAAAGCCGAAATTGAGCCAACCTCGTAAGGATCCATCCTCGTCCGTGACGTTGAATGCGTGCGAGTTCCAGACCACCGTGCCGCGAACCGGTAGCGTCGCGTACACGTCTTGCGCGTACGCGTACAGTGACGACGCCTCTTGAGTCCCAGAGAACTGAAACGTCGCCTGTTCGAGATCCGCCGGGCCGAACCCAGCGCAGGCCACCGCGGCCTGGGGTTCGCTCGCGCAGATCCCATCGCCACAACCCCCCAGATCCATCGGTCCGCATGGCTGACCTTCGTGATCGCCACCCCGACACAGGAACTCCCCCCAAGTCGACTCATCGAGCGGCGCGCTTCCAAAGTAGTAGTCGACAATCAGGTGGTGACTCAGCGGGTCCTGCCGCACCTGATTCTGGTTCCAGTAGAACGACTGTCGGCTTGGGTCGAGATACCTCTCGGGAATCTTGTCCGAAACATCGTAGTAGCTGACGAAGCAGACCTCGGTTTCGCTATTCCCCGGCACTACCCAAGGCGGCATCACGATTTGAACCCCGCTGCCCGATTCTGGCGCGGCAAGCGGCTCGATCGGGTTCGGCTTCGCCGGTGGCAGGCACGCATCGAGAAGCTCTCCCGTACCCGGCACCGTACCTTCGCGCGGCGCCCCCTGCTCGATCCACTCTCGCAGCGCCTCCAACTCATCGAGCGATAACGCTTCGAGTCCGAGTGGCATGGCGCGAAGCGGCGCTTCGAACTCCGCTGGCAAGGTTGCGGCCGCCAGGTTCAGGAAGAGGAGACTCTCATCCTTTTGCCCCGGAACCACCCGCCTGAGCCCGGTGATCCGGCCCTCGGGCACCGTGGTCGCCGGAACACCGATCAAGTTCTCGTAGGAGACGTCCGCCGAGAGATCTAGGCCCCCCGCCGCCGACGCTCCGTGACAGCTGGAGCTGGTACAGCCTTTCTTTTCGAAAACGGCTTCCTGGATGAGGTCGTAGGTACTCTCGAAATCCTGACTGCATTCCTCGGCGCCACCTGAATGCACGGTCAGAACGCCGAGAAGTACCGCGGCGAGCGCTCCGTGGAGACAGCCACGTGCTCCTTGATCGGTCAGGAGAGCGGCCCCTCGCTTCGAGAGATCCAACATAGGCAGTTCGTTACCAAGTAACGTATTGGCAGTCAACTGCTTCAACTATCCGAAAAACAACTGATACTGTACCGACTGGGGATCTAGCTAATCCTCATCACCCTGACTTGATAACCCCACCGCAACTTCGGTACGGTGTCCTCATGAGCGGCTCATTGGCGAGAGCGAAAGTGCCTCGGCTGGCAGACGTCGTCTTCGACGAGCTGGTCGGCGATATTCTCGGCGGCGGGATAACTGCGGGCGATGCACTGCCGCCCGAGAGGGTCTTGGCGGAGCGATTCGGTGTTTCACGCCTCATCGTTCGCCAGGCAATCCATCGCCTGGCCGACATTGGCGTCGTCCGCTCCCGTCAGGGCGGCGCCACGGTGGTTCTCGGGCGCGAAGAGGCGGACGCCCTGGCTCTACTTCCGCACCAGTACCGCCTCGGCGACCCGCAGGACGAACGCCTCGTCGATTCGATCGAGCACCAATACACCAACGGCCTCAGCCTGATCGACATTGCGGACAGGCGCGCGAACGCCGAGTCGCGGCAGAGAATCCGCGACCTGGTGAAGAGTTGGCAAGGCGATCCCAACGACACGGCTGCGGTAAACGAACTGAACCATCTTTTCTGGCTTGCCGTGGCGGATGCGGGCGGCAACCGGATCGCGATTGCGCAACTACGCTGGTGGTACGAGTCGTTCGCAGACCTCGACGAGCTGACCTGGGTTACCGTGGGCGTGACCGGGTCCGAACGCTGGGAGTTGTTTCAGGAGCTATCGCGCAGGCTATGCGAGCGCGACGATGCGCTGGGCTATTTCAAGGCAACGGCTGGACCGGTCGTCGATCGCATCATTCAGGATGTTGCGCGCAATGCAGCGCTTCGTCGCGGCGGCGCGACCTCATAGTCCGCACCGACTCGTGAAGACGTGACCTGGACATACGCCATTCCGGTCATCTACGGAGCGACCATCGCCGTCGAGTGGTTGGTCTCCACCGCAATCGGCCGACGATACTTCGGCCTCGCCGATTCGCTCGCCAACATTGGCTCCTACGTCGGCTACCTGCTGATCAACTCATGGAACGGCCTGCTCATGTACTACTGCTACGTCGCGGTTCACGAACATGCGCTGTTCGACCTGAGCTTCTTTGCGGCAGGAATCACCGCCTCCCGATTCTGGATCCTCGGCGCTCTACTATTCGTTCTCGACGACCTCACCTACTACGTGTTTCATCGATTCAGTCACCGGAATCCGTTCTTCTGGGCCTCGCACGTCTCGCACCATTCCTCGCAGAACTACAACCTCACCGTCGCCATCCGGCAAACCTGGACCCCTTTCGTCGTCATACCGTTCTGGCTCCCGCTCCCGTTTCTCGGCTTCGAACCACTGACGGTGATCTCATTTCAGATCTTGAATCTGGTCTACCAGTTCTTTCTCCACACCCAGCTGCTCGATCTCCCGCGTCCGCTAGGCACGATCCTCAACACTCCAGGACACCACCGTGTGCATCACGGCTCGAACGAGCAATACGTCGACAAGAACTTCGGTGGCGTGCTGATCGTCTGGGATCGACTATTCGGGACCTACGAGCCGTTGGGGGAACCAGTCCGCTACGGGATCGGCCGCAGCCTCGGAAGCCACAACCCGGCTTATGTCGGGCTTCACGGCTGGATTGATCTCGTAAAGCGCATGCGCGGGCACTCGGCGACGGTAGCCGCCCCCCAATCGCGAGCTCGAGAGCGATTCAGCGCTGCTCTCAGGTCGACTCAGCTTCGTCGCAGATGGCCAGGACAGTAGCGCTCCCGTCCGCGGCCATCAGCGGTTCCACATCCTCAATGCCTCGATCGTAGTCGCGGGTGCGGCAATCGGAGCGGCGCCCGTCGGACGCCACGGTCGATCGCCTGCCCCGCGGGACAAGGGGGTTGCGCGGTCCAACCAGAGGTCGCGCGCGAGTACATCCTGGCCTAGCAGTCCGTTGAAAAAGTAGGGCGGAGGCGAAAATGAGGGATTGGGCGATCTGGCAAGGCGCGAAACCGGAGGCAAAGTCGAGACTATTGTTGAGGATTTCGCAACGCAGACAGAGCGCCCAAGCACCATTTGCAGCCCGGGTTACTTTTTCAACGGGCTGCTAGAGCTTTCCTTTGGCGAGAAGGTCGACCGGCGACACCAAGTCGACCGTGCCGAGATAGCCGCCACCGATCTCCAGCGCGTCGTGGGCGGCGTAGCCGAGCAGCTCCTGCGAGCGTCGCGGCAGGTTGGCGACGACTTCCCTCGGGATGCTCAGGTACTGATTCTCCTCGGTGCGCAGCCAACCTGCGCAATACGAAACGTGCATGCCCCTCCGGCGTGTCGACTGGGTGGTGTTTGGGCCGCCGCCATGGATCGCGGTTCCGAGATAGATCACGGCGTCGCCCGGGTCCATCTCCGCGACCGCGATCTCGCCTTCCTCGGGGACCCGCTCCTCCGGCCACAGGTGACTGCCCGGCACAATGCGGGTGGCGCCGTTCTCGGCGGTGAATTCGGACAGCGCGATGATCGAAGCCAGCTGGATCAATGGCTGCGGCTTCGGAAGGTGCGGCCATACCGCCTGGTCGCGGTGGAGGAACTGCTGCTCCGACTCCGGACCGCGGTCCAGAACGTGCGCGATGTTGAGAATGTAGTCGGAACAGCTCGGCCGCAGGATGGCGTCGCAAATCCGCATGTAGAGCGGGTGCGGCAGAATCTCGTGTCCGAAGACTTTGGAATGGGCCGCGACCGCCGCCACATGCCGGGTCCGATTGCCGAAGAACCAC
>JANQHZ010000938.1 GCA_028282445.1 Candidatus Binatia bacterium
TCCAACCCGACTGCCGCTTCGTATACCTGGCTCAACGAAACCTTTGGATTCCAAAATTGATCTCCTGCCTTGAACGAGGGCGTCACAGGAGGCACAGAGACACGGAGGCGCGAGGCAAACGGCACTTTCTCCGTGTCTCTGTGCCTCCGTGGTGAAATCCATTTTTTTACGGTAGGAGACCCTATGAACCACAAGTCGCTCTACGTTCTCGTCGTCGCGCTCGTATTCATCGGCGGCTGCCTCACCGTCAACGTCTACTTTCCCGCGCCGGAGGTGCGCGAGGCCGCCGAACAGATCGTCGAAGAGACCTGGGGCGACGGCTCCGACCAACAAGCCGAGCGCGAAAGCGCGACTCCGACCTCCTGGCTGCACTGGCTGGCGCCCGCGTCCGCACACGCCGCCGAGCCCAACGTCGACATCGACGTGTCGTCGGCGGCGATCCGACAATTGAAGGCTGCGATGAGCCGCCGCGCCGACCAACTCAAGCCCTACCTCCGCTCCGGCGCCGTCGGCATCTCCAACCAGGGATTGCTCGAGATCAGAACGCTCGACGACCTTTCTCTGCGCGACAAGGCGGACGTGCGCAAGGCGGTCGAAGCCGAGAATCGCGATCGCCAGAGCCTCTACCGAGAGATTGCTGAGAGCAACGGTCTCAGCACACAGGACGTTCCGCGCATCCAGAAAATCTTCGCCGACACGTGGATCGAAAAAGCCGAGCCGGGATGGCAGGTGCAAGCCGCGGACGGGTCCTGGTCGGAACACTGAACGGTTCGCACGATGCGGTCCGGCATCGAGCCGACCGCCGCGTCTGCGTTGACACCCAAACCGGTGCTTGGCATGGTTCGGGCTCCTTTCCCAGCCCCGGCGCATACCGTGGCAACGCTTCAAGTTCTCGACACAAGAGGTTGAAATGGCTGAAGAAACGACAGCGGCTGGGCCGCTGCCCGTGGTCCCCTTCCTGAAGCTACCCAAGGGTGGAGAGCCCTATCTCGAGGGTCACAAGTGCCGCGACTGCGGCTCGGTGTTTCTCGGCGAGCGCAGCGTCTGCGCCAAGTGCTCGGCGCGCGACTCTCTCGAGCCCATCAGGCTCGCCAACCGCGGCAAGCTGTACGCGTACTCGATCGTTCACCGTTCATTTCCGGGGATCGACGTCCCCTACGTCTCGGCGATCGTCGACCTCGACGGCGGCGGCACGGTGAAGGGAAACCTGATCAACGTCGAGCCCGATCCGGACAAGATCCCCTTCGATCTGCCGGTCGAGGTGGTGTACCGAGACGCCCTCGGCCGCAAGGACCGCGAGGGCAACTCCTACATCAGTTATTTCTTCCAACCCGCCTGAATCGAATACCTTTCTTTCAGCCGACGCGCCGAACCCGCGCCGGTCGGTCTCGAGGAGTGAGCAATGAGTGACGCCTACATCGTTGGAACCGACATGATCAAATTCGGGCGCTTCCCGGATCGCAACGTCGCCGCTATCGGCGCCGAAGCCGCCCTGCTCGCTCTCGACGATGCCGGTCTGAGCATCCAGGACATGGAAGCGGTCTACTGCGGCAATCTCGGCCAAGCCGGCGCGATGGTCGGCCAGCGTATCTTGCAGGAG
>JANQHZ010000943.1 GCA_028282445.1 Candidatus Binatia bacterium
GCACTAAAATGCTCGAAATTAGAAGGGCTTACGGCGAAATTACGCAGCGCGGATGAACGTCGACCAACAAAGTCGCTAAAGGCCCTTGAGGCGGGCCGCCGCAAGGCCTTCAGGCTGCTCTCTGTTCCGCCTCAAGGCCTCGTGATCTCGGCCGTTTGCCGCTTCGGGATGCGGCTTGGCGAGGTCTTGCCGCAAACTGAAAACTGGTACAGGATTCAGCACGTGACCACTCGATCAGCGGAATCCGCCGCGACACGCCAGCTCCGAACTTATTCCCGAGTCGTCGGCGACTGGCGACGGATCCCGTCGTTCACACAGGAGAGCCGGGCGACGACTCGGGTTTGTGTGCCCCGATAAGTACGTCCTACTACGGAGCCGATATGAGTAAGAAGCTGTTCGAAAAGTACAAGGTCATCGATATCGACACTCACATCACCGAGCCGGCAGACGTATGGACGGACCGCGTCGCCAGCAAGTGGGGCAATAAGGTGCCCCATATCCGAAAGGTCGACGGGCGTGACCTCTGGTTCATCGGCGACACCCCGGCCGGCGGGCCCGGGTTCTACACGATGGCGGGGCACACGGGCACGTTTCCCGACGTGCCGATGGGCTACGACGACATCCCCGCCGCGTCGTACGATGCACAGGCGCGGCTTCGGCTCATGGACGAGGAGAGCATCCACGGGATGGTGCTGTATCCGAACCTCGGAGGCTTCGGGTCGGGCGGGTTTCTCAAGCTCGAGGAGCCCGAGCTGATGCTCGAGTGCGTGACTGCGTACAACGACTTCCTGGTCGATTGGGCCAGTGCGGATCTCAATCGTCTTCTGCCCGTCATGGCGCTGCCTTTTTGGGACGTGGCCGCGTCGGTCGAGGAGATCCAGCGCTCGGCTTCGAAAGGACATCGCGCGGTGCTGTTCGGTAGCCGGCCCGAGACCTTCGGCGAGCCGCCGCTTGCGCACAAACACTGGGATCCGATCTGGGCCGCCAGCCAGGAAGCGGGCCTGCCGATCAGCTTCCACATCGGCGGCGGCGACATCAGCGACCTGGTGAACGACAAGGCCGAGATGGGCACGAAGGCGAACTTCGCTCGTGGCGGCTCGCTGGCGTTGCTCGACAACCAGAGCTGCCTGGCAAGTCTCATCTTCGGTGGGGTGTGTGCACGCTTCCCCGACCTCGATTTCGTCTCGGTCGAGAGCGGGGTTGGGTGGATCTCGTGTGTGCTCGAGATGTTCGATTGGCAGTGGGTGAACGGAGATGTGGCCAAGGAACATCCCGAGTACGACCGGCTGCCGTCGGAGTACTTCGCGCGCCAGATTTACGGTTCGTTTTGGTTCGAGAAACGCGAAGTCGAAACGGCCATCAACGCCTTCCCCAACAACGTGATGTGGGAGACCGACTACCCGCACCCGACCAGCCAGTACCCGAGTCCGAACAGCGCCGCGGTGCGCCCCGCGGACTACGCAGAGGAGGTGCTAGGGGGCGTCGACGAGTCGGTCGCCCGCGCAATCCTCCAGGATACTCCGGCAAGGCTCTACCGGGTCGAGATCTGAGAGTCCGCGCGCTACGAGCTCCGGCACGCCCAACAGCCGATCCGTTCTCTCCGACTTGTTTGAACGCCCGCGCAATACCGCCCTGGACGACTCGGCGAGCCGCGGGTAAATCGACAGCATGACGATCACCGAGTGGGGAAAGGACGAACGAAAGCTCACTGGTCGGGTGAGTGTGCTCGTCGGCTCCGACAACGGGAAGTACCCGTCGGGGAACACTCTCGTCGTCCGTGGCGATAGTGAGTGTTTCGTGATCGATCCGTCCGTCGACGTCGTGGCGCGTGGCGGAGTGCCGGTGAAGGTCGATGCCGTTCTCAATAGCCACGCTCACGAAGATCACATTCCCGGCAATAGGCTCTTCGCTACGGCGCGCGTGCATATTCACGAAGACGACCTTCCCGGTGTGACGACCGTCGACGGCTTGATGGACATCTACGGCCTTCAGGGGGCGGCGCGCGAAGGCTTCAAACAGGTCGTGGTCGACGAATTCAATTTTGCACCCCGCCCCGACGCCGAAGGTTTCCAGGATGGCGCCGTTTTCGATCTCGGCGGCATCGCGATCGAAGCCGTGCATCTCCCCGGCCACACCCGCGGGCACAGCGGGTTTCGCGTAGCGGACGAAGTGTTCTTTCTTTCCGACATCGACCTCACCGGCTTCGGGCCGTACTACGGCGACACCTGGAGCGATCTCGAGGATTTCGAAAGAAGCCTGCGCCTGGTGCGTGACGAGGACGCGCGCTACTACGTCACCTATCATCACAAGGGCGTCATCGAGGGGCGTGCGGCCTTCCTCGAGATGCTGGATGCGTTCCACGCCGTGATCGGCCGCCGTCACCGGGCCATGCTCGAGTACCTGGCCGAGCCTCGGACGATCGTGGAGATGGCGCGACGCCGATTCATCTATCGGCCCCACGTGGAGAACCATTTCGCCGATTCGGTGGAGCGCCGCAGCGCCGATTTGCATGTGCAGCGGATGCTGGCGCGCGGTGAAGCGAGAGAAATCGAGCCCGGTCGCTATCAGCGAGTGTAGCCAATCGCCGGCGGCTGGGGCGAATTGCCCAGGCATCCGACCGATCGACGCGAAAACCGTGGTCGCTACGAAGCGCTTCTGCTAAGAGCGCTAGATGACCCAGAATCGATTTCTCACAATCCTGTTGGCGGCCGCCGTGGCGATCCTAGTGAACGCCTGCGGCAGCGACGACGACGACGCTGCATCGCCGATGTTCGACTTCTCGGCCTTCGAGGCCGAGATCGAAGCCTTCATCGACGAGACCGAAGCCGTCGATGGCGTCGGCGCCATCCTCGTCCACCGCGACGAAGGCGTGATCTTTCACCGGAGTTTCGGCGATTTCGATCTCGACCGCGTCTCGCTCATCGCGTCCGCCAGCAAGAGCGTTACGGCCGGGGTTCTGATGAGCCTGGCCGACCAGGGCTTGCTCGACATCGACGAGCCCATCGTCGATCAGGTCGCTTGGGAAAGTGACAACACGACGATTACGCCCGCGCAGCTGCTTTCGAACAGCTCCGGGCTCGTCGGGCTCGGGCCGAACCCGAGCTTTGGGCCGTATCTTTGTCAGTACCTCAGCCGCGGCACGCTGCAGGATTGCGCGGAGCAGATCTTTACGACGACGGCGGACGACGAGAATGACGACCCCAGGCTGGCCGTGATACCGCCGGACACGCAGTTCCGCTATGGCGGCGGCCAGTGGCAGGTCGCCGGCGGCGTCGCCGAGATCATTACGGGCAAGAGCTGGGCGCAATTGGTCGACGAGACCTACGTCGAACCGTGCGGAATGGAGAACTTCGGATACGGCAATCACTTCACCGATATCCCGCTGAACGATGCCGGCTATCCGGGCGGCTTTGATGGCGACCCCGCCAATCTCAACCCGACGGACAATCCGAACCTGGAAGGCGGGATGTACTCTACGACCGCGGACTATGGGAAATTCCTGCTGATGATGTTGCGCGGTGGCCGCTGCGACGGCAATCAGGTGCTTTCCGAGGAGGCAACTCTGCGAGTGAGGGCCGACCGGATCGGACCCGCCTACGGTGGCAACACCGGCAACGGCCTCGGTGGGTACGGGTTGGGATGGTGGATCGTCGACGACCAGATCGCGAACGACCCGGGTGCCTACGGGGCCGTCCCTTGGATCGACGACAGTCGCAACTACGCCGGCTATCTGGTGATCGAGGCAACTTCCGGCCACGGTATCCAATTGTACAGCCGCACCGTGGACCTGGTAGCCGAGGAGATAGATCGGCACTTTTGACGCTGCGCGTAATTGCGAGCGAAAGTGCGCTCACGCCGGATGGCCGCGCCGCGCTCTGAGAACTTCGGCGCGTTCGCGTATGACGCGTCCGACGGCGGCGGGTGCGTACGACCGTTCGATCTCCTGCCTGCCTAGATCGGCCCGCTGCAGAGCGTCTTCGGGCCGATCGACGATCGTCCGCATTTGTTCCGCAGCGTGGTCGATGTCGGGTGCTGCCCACCGCTGGCCGGCCTTGTAGGGGCCGCAGTCGCGCTCGATCGTCTGTAGCCGATAGTCGACGGGGAAGCTGTTGCTCGGATTCATGAAATCTACGTTCCCGGAGTAGCTGGTCGCGATGCAGGGGACGCCGAGAGCCATGGCTTCGGCGAGGATCAGTCCGAACCCCTCCGAGCGGTGCAGGGAAACGTATGCGTCCGAATCTCGAATCAAGGAGAGCATTCCAACGCGGTCGAGTGTCGTGTCGAGGAGTTGCCCCGATACCGCTTCCACCTCGCGCTCGAGCTGGCTCGCGAAGCCTGGCGCCAGACCGATCTGGTTGCCGAGATCGTTGGCTGCTTCGAGATTGCTGACCTTGACCACGAGTCGAGCTTCCTCGGATGCTTTGCCGAAGGCACGACGGAACGCTTCGATTACACCGAAGGGATTCTTGCGTTCCGGGACGCTCAGAGCGTCGAATGCGCATAGGACGGTCTTTCGTCGTGCTCTTCGCCGCGCTTCGGCCGTCGGGGTCGTGTTGCCGACATCGACAACAGGCGGAATGCGAACGACCGCCACCGGTGAGCGGAGGGCCAGGGCCGACTGAACAAACCGGCTGGCGACCCATACTTCATCGAGCATTTCGAGGTAGCTCACCCATTCTTCCGGGAAGGTCTCGAGCTCCCAGAACGCGAAGCCGATTGTCGTGCGATTCAAGAAGAAGCTACGGCCGAGCGATTCTGCGACGACCGGCAGTTGGTCCGCGTTCACATTGAGCAGATTGGTGTCGTGGATCGCGTCGCGCGGTATGTTCCCATCGACCCTGCGTCCCTTCGCCGACGGGTCGTTGAGACCTATGCTGGTGGCCGAAACCGGCTCTCCCGCCGTCCTGAGCGCTTGCAAGACTCCGCGCGCGACCTCTCCGACACCCGTATCCGACCGCAAATAGCCGACGAGATTCACCCCCTTCGGAAGGGATTCGAGGGTCACCGACCGTCGTCGACGGCCTGTGGGGGATGCCCGCTTGACCACGGCCATGGTCGACGTGACTTTGGCAATTCTAGCTTTCTGCCGTGGGCTCAGCAGAAAGGACAGTCGCGCGAGCAATGGGATCTTGCCGACGTGGGTCACCGCGAAATGGGGAAGTGAGCGAACGCGCGAGGCGGCTGCGATCGCCGCTCTGTACGCCGAGCGTCTTCCGTTGAGGCTCTTGCGGATTGGATCCAGGAAGACGGGCGGCAGGGAGTGCTCCCAGGATCCGGTTTGGGTGAACCAGCCGACGAACTCGTTGCGATTGTCGAACTTGATATCCGGGAAGGCGGCCTGGAGGTCTTCCCTTGCCTCGTAGATCCACTTTGCCAAACGGGTGACGATTGGGGCGTCGTCGAGCCCCATGGCAGGTTCATTGAGCCAGTCGCGAAAGCAACCAGTCCCGACCGAGAACGGATCCGGCCAGTCGCGCATTCCTGCAACCTCGGTCCAGATCTGGCGGGCGACGGCTGGCACGGCAACGCCGTCTTCGAAGGCCCCGTACCCGTAGGGTTGCGTCGAGATCTCGTCGTATCCGTAGCGATGTAGCCGCGTGCCGTAGTCCAGGAAGAGATCCGACTCGTCGGATAAGTCGTTCAGTCTGAAGCGATCTTGGTGAACGGAGACACGATCGACATCCGCGGGCTGGAATCCGCTGAAGTGGAAGAACTTGAGCGGTGAGCCGTCCGCTGAGCCGTTGACGTAATAGCCGTCGCGGCGACGCTCGATGCGTCGTTGCGAGAGATTCCAGTAGGCGACGTTGTAGCCGGGATCGCGTGCGATGTGCACGGAACCGAAGAGACCTGGTACCAGGTCGACCCATCGCTGATCGACGAAGAGGCCTCGCTCCACGTCGACCACACATCCGTCCATCAGTCGGTCGTGCCACCAGTCGAGGAATGCGCCGAGACCGTCGCCCGCGGAAACGCCGATGAAGCCCAGGTTGTAGGCGCCGGATTGCAGGATGTTCAGCTCGTTGGGTTGGCGCTCGTCATCGATCGGATGCAGGAGGTGCGGAGTCAGGACGATGCGGTAGTGATCGAGCAGGCGCGCGAGCTCGTCGAGCTCTCGGTAGACGACGATGTCTGGGTCGAAATAGCAGACCTTCTCGAGGTGTTGGCCGGTGACCAAATAGCGCAAGAACGCGGCTTTCACCGCCGTGCTGAGCTCGAGAACAGTGCTGCGGAGCGCGAGGTCTCGGAAACCGGAGAGGCCAATGTCCGCGATGTGATGAGCTTGGAAGGGCTCCGCTTCTAGCTCGACTTCTCCCGGATCCCTATCGACGACCAGCACGTGAACTTGGCCGTTTGGGTGATGTTCGCGGAACGAATGTGCCAACGCTCTGGCGTGGGCGATGTAGTTTGCCGCGACGATCGTACAGATTGCCGGCGGCGCGCTGTGGCGGGGGGCCTTCACGGGCGACGGGCGCGCTGCGGTGCGTGTCGGTTGCGCGAATCTACTCGACTCGATGCCAATTCATCGCCCCCCGGCTACGCCTCGATGCCGTCGTCGAAAGGGGCACTGCTCATCGGGGACTGCTCGCTGGCGGCTGCATACCAAGGACATGACGAACACGCGGACGTCGGTCAACGTCAGTGCCGCCACCGCAGCCGACCCTCGTGGTGCGTTGCCGGAGTTGGATTTGCGGTTCAGTGCCCTAGCGCAGCGGCAGCACCATGCGCATTTCCATCGGGACGCCGTAGTCCCGGCAGAGATCGGGGGCAATGGTCTCGGCGACGCAGGTCAGGCCCATCGACCGGTAGAAGCGCACCGCCGGGTTGTCGGAGAGGACGTCGAGCTGGAGCTGTCGGTAACCCGCGCCACGTGACCGTTCGATGGCATTGCGGAGGAGCTCGGCGCCGACCCCGCGGCCGCGTTGTGTCTCGACGACGGCAAGGGCGAGCACGTAGTGGGCGTCGTCCGCAATGTGGGGGTTCAACCAGGCCGCTTTCTCGGCTCTCTTGGCCATCGTGCCAATACGTTCCATGGTCGCCGCACCGCTCTCGATCAAGCCCAAGGAGACTTCGACCAGGGCATTTTTGAGCTCTCCGTTCCAGCCGCTGCCATCGAAGCCTATCTCGATCCCGAGTAGGTCGTCGCCGTCCAGTGCCAACCGCGCCTCGGTGTGTGAGAAGATGGTTCGCGGCGCGAGCCAGGCAGCCTCGATGAACGGGTCGAAGAGCGTGCGATCGGTGCCGAACTGATAGTCGTACGACGGTGGTCCCGTCATGTGGACGAGGTCCGGGATCTGCGATCGATACTTCTCGGCGAGCGATGCGTCCGCGTTGACGATCTCCATGAGGTGCCCTCCGCTGTTGAAATTAGGTCAATGACCTAATATTGGATTACCCGAAGGTCAACCATGCGGCGGGAGCGTCCGAAAGGCAGGCAAAGGCGAGCGCTGATTCTCGAGATCGCGCGCAACATATTGATCGAAGACGGCTACGACGCCTTCATCGTGCGTGAGATTGCGGAGCGTGCCGGCATCACCTTGGGTAATCTGCAGTACTACTTTCCCACGCGGGAGGATCTCATCGAAGCGGTTGCTCGCGCCGAGCTCGCGCGCACGCTCACGACGATCCGGGCGATCGAATCGGCTGGGGGGAGCGGCACGGCCAGGCTCGAACGCCTCGCTCGCGCACTCGTACGCGAGTGGCAG